>JBKQQE010000051.1:0-4423 GCA_052326245.1 Xanthobacteraceae bacterium
AAGGGCCGCAACGTCGACATCGACAAGAGCTTCGGCGCGCCCCGCATCACCAAGGACGGCGTGACCGTCGCCAAGGAGATCGAACTCGAGGACAAGTTCGAGAACATGGGCGCGCAGATGGTGCGCGAGGTCGCCTCCAAGACCAACGACACCGCCGGCGACGGCACCACCACCGCCACCGTGCTGGCCCAGGCGATCGTGCGCGAGGGCGCCAAGTCGGTGGCCGCCGGCATGAACCCGATGGACCTCAAGCGCGGCATCGACATCGCGGTCGCCGCGGTGGTCAAGGACATCGAGAAGCGCTCGAAGCCGGTCGCGTCCTCCGCCGAGGTCGCCCAGGTCGGCACCATCTCGGCCAACGGCGACGCCACCATCGGCAAGATGATCGCGCAGGCGATGCAGAAGGTCGGCAACGAGGGCGTCATCACCGTCGAGGAAGCGAAGTCGCTCGACACCGAGGTCGATATCGTCGAGGGCATGAAGTTCGACCGCGGCTACCTGTCGCCGTATTTCGTGACCAATCCCGAGAAGATGACGGCGGAGCTCGAGGACGCCTACGTGCTGCTGCACGAGAAGAAGCTGTCGGGCCTGCAGGCGATGCTGCCGGTGCTGGAAGCCGTGGTGCAGTCGGGCCGTCCGCTCCTGATCATCGCCGAGGACGTCGAGGGCGAGGCGCTGGCGACGCTGGTGGTGAACCGGCTGCGCGGCGGACTGAAGGTCGCGGCCGTCAAGGCCCCGGGCTTCGGCGACCGTCGCAAGGCCATGCTGGAGGACATCGCGATCCTGACCGGCGGCCAGCTGATCTCCGACGATCTCGGCATGAAGCTGGAAAACGTCACCGTGCAGATGCTCGGCCGCGCCAAGAAGATCGTGATCGACAAGGAAAACACCACGGTCGTCAACGGCGCCGGCAAGAAGCCGGCGATCGAGGCCCGCGTCAACCAGATCAAGGCGCAGATCGAGGAAACCACCTCGGACTACGACCGTGAGAAGCTGCAGGAGCGGCTGGCCAAGCTCGCCGGCGGCGTCGCGGTGATCCGCGTCGGCGGCGCCACCGAGATCGAGGTCAAGGAGAAGAAGGACCGCGTCGAGGACGCACTCAACGCCACCCGCGCCGCGGTGCAGGAAGGCATCGTGCCCGGCGGCGGCACCGCGCTGCTGCGGGCCAAGAAGGCCGTCGGTCGCCTGGCCAACGACAACGCCGACGTCCAGGCCGGCATCAACATCGTGCTGAAGGCGCTGGAAGCCCCGATCCGGCAGATCGCCGAGAACGCCGGCGTCGAAGGCTCCATCGTGGTCGGCAAGGTGCTCGAGAACAAGAGCGAGACGTTCGGCTTCGACGCCCAGAACGAGGAATATGTCGACATGGTCGCCAAGGGCATCATCGACCCGACCAAGGTCGTGCGCACGGCGCTGCAGGACGCGGCCTCGGTCGCCGGCCTCCTGGTCACCACCGAAGCGATGGTGGCCGAGCTGCCGAAGGAGCCGGCGCCGGCGATGCCGGGCGGCGGTGGCAGCGGCATGGGCGGCATGGGTGGCATGGGCTTCTAAGGAAGCCCGCGCCGCTGCGTCCATCTTCCGAGACGTTCAAGGCCGCCCTCCGGGGCGGCCTTTTTCGTGCGTGACGATGATCGACGGTCGAACAGCTCAGTCGTCGCCAGGATCGCTTGCCAAGAGTCCGGTCACCGCGCGGCTCCAGCCTTTCAGTTTCCGCGTCCGGGTCGCCGCGCTCATGTTGGGCTTGAAGCGGTGTTCGAGCCGCCAGTTGTCGGCGAACCGCTCAGGCTCGGGATAGAGCCCGGCGCCGAGCCCGGCGAGATACGCCGCGCCCAGCGCCGTGGTCTCCTGGATCACCGGGCGGTCGACGGGGGCGTCAAGCAGGTCGGCGAGCCGCTGCATGGTCCAGTCCGACGCGGTCATGCCGCCGTCGACCCGCAGCACGGTGTTGGCGGTTTTCGCCTCCGGCCAGTCGGCGCGCATCGCCGCCCACAGGTCGTGGGTCTGGTAGCAGACGCTTTCCAGCGCGGCATGGGCGATCTCGGCGCGGCCGGTAGCCCGCGTCAGCCCGAACAGACCGCCGCGCACGCGCGGGTTCCAGTACGGCGCGCCGAGCCCGACAAAGGCCGGCACCAGATAGACCGACTGGGTGGGATCGGACTGATCCGCCAGCGGCCCGGTCTCGGCGGCCTGGGCGATGATGCCGAGCCCGTCGCGCAGCCACTGCACCGCAGAGCCGGCGACGAAGATCGAGCCCTCCAGCGCATAGGTGCGCTTGCCGTCGAGCTGATAGGCCACCGTGGTCAGCAGCTTGTTCTGCGAGGCCACCGGCGTCGCCCCGGTGTTGAGCAGGGCGAAACAGCCGGTGCCGTAGGTCGACTTCATCATGCCCGGGGTGAAGCAGGCCTGGCCGATGCCGGCGGCCTGCTGGTCGCCGGCGATGCCGCGGATGGCGATCGGCCCGCCGAACAGCTCAGGCGTGGTCTCGCCGAACGCCGCCGAGGAATCCTTCACCTCCGGAAGCATCGAGCGCGGCACCCGCAGCAGCCGCAGCAGATCGTCGTCCCAGGCGCCGGTGTGGATGTTGAACAGCAGCGTGCGCGAGGCGTTGGTGGCGTCGGTGGCGTGCACCCGGCCGCCGGTCAGCCGCCACAGCAGGTAGCTGTCGACGGTGCCGAACATCAGTTCGCCGCGCTCGGCGCGGGCGCGCGCGCCCGGCGTCTGGTCGAGGATCCACGCCACCTTGGTGCCGGAGAAATACGGATCGATGATCAGGCCGGTCTTGGCCGTGATGGTCGGCTCATGGCCGTCGGCTTTCAGCTGCGCGCAGATCTCGGCGGTGCGGCGATCCTGCCAGACGATGGCGCGGTGCACCGCCTGGCCGGTGGCGCGGTCCCACACCACGGTGGTCTCGCGCTGGTTGGTGATGCCGATGGCCGCGACCTCGGAGGCCGACACCCCGCCGCGGCGCAACGCCTCGCGGCAGGTGGCCACCGTCGAGGCCCAGATGTCGTCGGGCTCGTGCTCGACCCAGCCCGAGGCCGGAAAATGCTGCGAAAATTCCTGCTGGGCCTGGGCCGCGATGGAGATGTCGGCGCGAAACAGGATGGCGCGCGACGATGTGGTGCCCTGATCGATGGCCAGGATGTAGGACGCCATGGGGTTTCCTCGGGTGATTTTCGTTTTAGCCCTGAATCGCAAGAAAACCGACTATCGTCGCCGTCGTCAACCCATTCAGGAAGGTGCGGGCACTTGGGTGAGCACCGCGCGGCATTCATAAGAGCTATAAAGGCGACGTGTCACGCCGGAGCCTGCCATGAGCCGCGCGGCACAGACCGATGAGCGGACCCATCTTGCGGCTATGCAGATATCGCGATCAATGCTTCTCGCCGTCTAGGATTGCTTCTCCGGAAGCGTCTTCGCCACGCGAAATCCTATGTAGTTGGCGCGCTTGTTTTGGTCTGCTCTGGTACGGTCGGCAGACCGCAGAAGCCAAGGATGATTGGTCCAACTCCCGCCGCTTATCACACGCAACTCACACGTCCCGGTCGTCCAGGCGCTGCCATCCGCTGGCGCGCCGGTATAAGTTTCGTTCCAGCAGTCCTCCATCCATTCCCAGGCGTTACCCAATACATCTGTCAACCCGAACGGATTGGTCTGAAAGGTTCCGACCGGGGCCGGCTGCTTTTTGTCCCATCGGCTGCCGCATCTATCGCAATTGGCATTACCTGAGCCGACCTGGTCGCCCCACCAGCGCGCGCTCCGCGTTCCGGCACGCGCTGCGTACTCCCACTCCGCCTCGCTGGGCAGCCGGTAACGACCATCGCCTTTCGATGGTGCCTGGCCATGCAACTTGCTGTTCAACCAGCCGACGTAGGCCTTCGCATCTTGCCACGACACGCAAACGACCGGATCGCGGTCCGTTTGCTCAAATCCTGGATTCTGCCACCCTGCTTCGGGCCACACCACGAATCTGTGGTTTGACCAAAGAGTGCAGCCTTCGCCGGTCAAATATCCGGTTTCCCGAACGAAGGCTTCAAACTCGCCCCGCGTCACGGGATATTTCCCGAGCGCAATCGATCGTTCAATGCCGACTGCATGCTGTGGGTGTTCGAAATCAAAATATTTCTGAACGAACTGCGGACTGTCATATTGCGCGGCCGCTGCGATGTCGCGCGCCGTTTCATCCGTCGACGACCCCATCAAGAAGCTCCCCGCCGGGATCACCACCATTTCGGGACAGTCGGGACAGTCGCGAAACGTCTGGCCCGCTTGCAGGACTTGACCTTCAGGACCCGCAACGGCTGTTCCACCAACGGCAATCGACAACACGGCGAACAGCGCCACTATTCGAATGCTGGGCATGAGCTGGATCTCGGCAATACGACGCGCGGGAGAAATCGGAAAGGCATTCAACCTGCCACCC
>JBKQQE010000052.1:0-6937 GCA_052326245.1 Xanthobacteraceae bacterium
TGACGAAGGATGGGTCAACTGACCCGGAAAGCGCTCTAACGCGGCCGTTCCGGTCCGGATCATGCTCTACGCCCCGAAGCGCGACAGGAACCCGCGCCAGCCGCCGCGCTGGGCCGGCGGCGCCTCGGCCGCCGCGCCGAATTCATCGGCCACTTCAGTGTCGTCGACGCCCGGGTCGTCGGGCGCCCGCACGATCGGAATCACCGGCGGCACCGCGGGCGCGGGCCGCACGCCGCTTTGGCCGCGAAACAGCGGCGGCGCAGCAGTCCGCCCGGCATCCGGGCCGGCAAGTACCGCCGGCGGCGGGGCATTGTCCTGGGCGGTCGCAACCGACGGCGCCGGCGCGATCGCGGCGGCGGCTCCGCCCGGCGCTGTCGCAACCCTGTCACTTTGGCCGCCGGCGGCGGGTACGGCGCCCGCGGCCGGCAGCGCAGCCCGCGGCGCGCTTATCGCCCTGTCGGCCTCCGCATCGATCGGCCGGTCGGACGGCAGCGCCGCCAGCGGGGTCTGCCACTGGAACGCGTCGAGCCGGCCGGTCACCGGCGACACCGCGCGCCAGCGCTCCGAGACGTAGCCGTCGGCGGTCCACACCGGGTCGTGCGCAGCGCGCAACGCCTTCAGCATCCAGCCGCGGGCGCGGCCGTCGTCGCCGTGTTCGGCGCGCTCGATCTCCGCCATCAGCATGGCGACGCGCTGGGTCGGCGCGGCAACGAGCGGCGCCAGCACCTCGCGCGCCCGCGCGAACTCCTTGGCATCGATCGCCTGGCGCGCGATCGCCAGCGCGCCCTCGACGTGACCCGGCACCTTGGCGGCCAGCGTCTCCACCCGCGTCAGCCGCTGCCGCGCGGAATCGCCGAGCCGGACATGGGCATAGGCCTCCGCGAGATCGGGATGCGGCTGCGCCAGCCACGCGGTCTCCAGGATCCGCATGGCGCGGCGGATCTGGTGCGCCTCGCTCAAGAATTTCGCCGCCAGCACCGCGGCCGGCACCAGCGTCGGCGCGAGCTTCACCGCCTCCAGGGCGCTGTCGCGCGACGCGTCGCGGTCGCTCGTCTCAAGATCGAGCGCGCGCGCCGTCAACAGCACGCCGCGCTCGCGGCGGAAGACCGCCTTGTCGATGCGACCGGAGGCAAGCCGAGCCTCGAGAATCGCCAGCGCGCCATTCCAGTCGCCGGACGAGCAGCGGAATCCGAGCACCGCATGCGCCGCCCACGGCGACGACGGCGCGATGCGCAAAGCTTCTTCGGCGATCGCCACCGCAGCCGGGAGATCGTCGGCGCGCTGCGCCTCGACGAACAGTCCGCGCAGGCCGAGCAGACGGGTGTCGTCGCGCTCGGCCATGGCGCGGAAGGCGCGGCGCGCGCCGTCGCGGTCGCCCTCGATCTGGGCGGTCTGGGCGTGCAGCAAGAGCGCCAGCGGATCCTGGTGGGCGTCGCGGCGCGCAGCTTGCGAATGCCGCCGCGCCGCCTCGGCGTCGCCCATGCCGATGGCGAGCAGGCCTTGCGTGATGGCGTGCCGGCCGCGCGCGTGCCGCTGTTCGTGATGGCCGCGCCGCAGCCGGCCCGGCATCCGCCACAGCGCCAGCACGACGGTCCAGACGATGATGGCGGCGACGACCGCCGCCGCCAGTCCGAGCACGAACACCGGCAGGCTGAGGTCGGCGCGCCAGCCGCTCCAGGTCAGCACCACGTCGCCGCTCTGGTCGGCGAGCCACGCCGCGGCAAACGCCGCCACCGCGACGGCAACAAGAAAGAAGACAATTCGCAACATCGAGGGGCCTATGGCGCGGTCTTGGAAATGGAAGAATTGGCAGCGGAAGCATTGGACATGGCCGCGACCGTATCGGCGGTGACGCGGCGGACCGCGGCAAGCGCCGCCTCGCGGGCGGCGACGCGCTCGAGCCACGGCTGGAATTTCGCGCGCGCGGGCTCTGGCAGCGCGGCGATGGCGCGGCGGGCGTCAGTGAGATCGCCGTGCCGCGCCGCGGTTGCGACCGCCTGCAACTCGTCGCCATCGCCTTCGCCCGCATCGATGCGCCGGATCCTGACCAGGCGGGCGGCGCTGGCGGTGAGGCGTTCGAACCAGCCGCCGCGGATCGCTTCCGACGCCGGCTCCGGCATCGGTTGCGGCAGCAGGGTCACGAGATCGCGAAGCAGCGCGGCCGCATCGGCAAGGCCAGTATCGGCGAAGCGCTGCAGCGGCTGCAGCGCCGCAGCGTCAAGGCCGCTCGCGCGCGCGGCGGCGAGTTCGGCGGCGAACGGCGTGCCCTGGCGCACCACGGCGTCGAGCGCCAGCGCCGCGACCGCGCGCCGCACGCCCACGTCACCGGCATTGCCCTGCTTCGACGCGGCGGCGGCGGCCGCCTCAGACTTCGCGCCGGCGTCGCGCAGCCGCGCCACCTCATCCGACAGCGACTTCAGCGTCGCCTCGATCTCGGCGAGCCGCGGATCGATCGCCGGCTGCTCCGACGCCGGCTGCTCCGATCCCGGCGCGGCGGCGGCCTCGCGCGGCGCGGCCTTCAGCGCGTCGACCGCCTGCCCCAATCCGTCGAGCTGCGTCCGCACCGTCCCCAGCGCCTCGCGCTCGGCGGCCAGCGCCTTATCGATGCTGTCGAGCCGCGCCCCTTGCGCGGGGTCGGGGCGCGCCACCGGAGGAGGCGCCTCCTCGAGCCGGGAGAGCCGGGCGCCCAGCGTCTCCAGCGTGGCGATGGTCGAAGGATCGAGCACCGCGGAGCCGCCGCGGCCGCCGGCGACCCAGGCCATGGCGATCACGACGCAGGCCACCACGGCGCCCGCCGCCAGCGCCACGAACACGGTGGCGCGCTTCGACGCGAAGATCGCAGCCGTGGCGCCGCCGCCGGAGGGGGGTGCAGCGGCGTCCTCGCCGTCGGGGGCCTCGACGCGCGACGCCTCCAGATCGATGGTCGGCGGCGTGCGGGAGCGGCGCGCGGAATCCACTGGCTCCTCGTCGCGGCGCGGGTCGGTGTCCTGCGGTGTGTCGTCGGCCATCCGTTCGTTCCTTCCTGACTCAACCCGTGCCGTGCGCCGATGATGACCGGGCGGCGCGGGTGGCGCGCGTCACCGTCTCGATCATGGCGTCCTCGTCCGGGCTGCGCGCCACGATCACCCGCGCGGCACCGGCCTCGCGCATCACCTCGGCCACCGCATCGGAGAGACAACATTGCGGCAGCGCCAAGGCCGAGATCTCGACCCCTTCGCCGCGCGCGGCGGCGACGAAGGCCCGGGCGCTGCGCCGCGAATAATGCAGGATCGCCTCGACGCCGTCAGCCGCAAACGCCTGCCGCGCCGGCACCGGCAGCACGCGCACCGGCACCATGCGATAGGCGGTGCGGATGACGAGGTTGAAGCCGCGCGCGGCGAGTTCGGCCGAAAGGTCCCGGGTGATGTCGGCGCCGGCGAGATAGATCAGGTCCAACAGCGGTCGCGCCGGCGGCTTGCCGGCCGCGCGTGCGCCGCGCTTTTTGCCGCGAAGCCGCGCCTCGATCAATGCCGGCAATGCCGCCGCGCCGCGCCGATCGGGCCGGTCGGCGATCACCACATCGGCAAAGCCGGCTGCGCGCGCCACGTCCGCGGTGTGTTCGCCCACCGTGAACAGCGGCAGCGCCAACAGCCGCGCCTTGATCGGATGCTCGGCGATGGCGCGCAGCGCGTTGGCGGAGGTCACGATGACGCCGGCATAGGCCGCGTCGTCGTCGTCGAAAGCCACCGTCTCGAACCGCAGCATCGGCGCCAGCACGGCGTCGAAGCCCTTCGCCCGCAGCGCCGTCACCGTCGCGGCGTTATCGGGGTCGGGCCGCGTCACCAGCACGGCCACGGCTCACGCTCCGCCGAACAGCGTGAAGAAGGCCTCGCCGGCGCGCGCGCGCAACTCGCGCGCGGCGTCGGCGCCGAGCGCGGCCGCCTCGCCGCGCGCGCCGCGGCGCTCGGTCTCGAAGCAGGTCTTACCGTCCGGCGAGATGATCAGGCCACGGAAATGGATGCGCTCGCCATCGACAGCGCAGTGGCCGCCGATCGGGGTGCGGCAGGAGCCGTCGAGCAGCGCCAGGAAACTGCGTTCGGCGCTGAGCGCGGTCTCGGTGTCGGGATCGCCGATCGCCGCCACCAGCGCGGCGATGCGGTCGTCGTCGCGCCGCGATTCGATCGCAACGGCGCCCTGCCCGACCGCGGGCAGGAATTCGTCGAGGCTAAGAATCTGCGTGGCCTTGTCTGCCATGCCGAGCCGGCGCAGGCCGGCGAGCGCCAGCAGCGTCGCATCCGCCTCGCCTCCCGCGAGCTTGCGCAGCCGCGTCTCCACATTGCCGCGGATCACTTTCACTTTCAGGTCGGGGCGCAGCCGCAGCACCATGGCCTGGCGCCGCAGCGAGGCGGTGCCCACCACCGCGCCCGGCGGCAGTTCGCGCAGCGAGGAAGCCTTCGGGCTGATGAAGACGTCGCGCACGTCCTCGCGCGGCAGGAACGCCGACAGCCAGGTGTTCTCCGGCAGGAAAGTCGGCACGTCCTTCGACGAATGCACTGCCAGGTCGACGATGCCGGCAAGCAGCGCTTCCTCGATCTCCTTGGTGAACAGGCCCTTGCCGCCGGCCTCGAGCAGCGCGCGATCCTGGATCACGTCGCCGGAGGTGCGGATGACGCGAATCGCGATGCGGTCCTCGTCGAGTTGATGCGCGCGCGCCAGCCGGCCCCGCACTTCATGGGCCTGCGCCAGCGCCAGCGGACTGCCGCGCGTTCCGATCGTCGCCACGATGGCGCCATCGCCTGACTGCACCTAAAGGTCTCCCGCCTCAACCTTTCGCCGGCGTCCCCTGCATGGTAGAGCGCACGAAGCTGTGATTAACTCGCAAATACACGTTCCACCGCCCTGAGGGAACGACGCCGATTGCGACTAGGGAAACGCCGGTTTGCCGGCAAACGCAAGGGCCGATATGGGCGGATATCACGGTCCCGTATCGAGGGCGGATCGACCGACAGAAACAGGTGGACGGAAAATCGTGAGTTCGACCGCGACGTTGATGCTGGGGATCGAGACGACCTGCGATGAAACCGCCGCCGCGGTGGTCGAACGCCAGGCCGACGGCTCGGGCCGCATCCTGTCCAACGTGATTCGCTCCCAGGTCGACGAGCACGCGCCCTATGGCGGCGTGGTTCCGGAGATCGCGGCGCGCGCCCATGTCGACCTGCTGGACGGCATCGTCGCCAGCGCCATGAAGGAAGCCGCCGTCGGCTACGCGCAGCTGAGCGGCGTCGCCGCGGCCGCCGGCCCCGGGCTGATCGGCGGCGTCATCGTCGGGCTCACTACCGCCAAGGCGATCGCGCTGGTGCACGACAAGCCGCTGTTCGCGGTCAACCATCTGGAGGCCCACGCGCTGACGCCGCGGCTGATCTGCCCCTTGGCGTTTCCCTATTGCCTGTTCCTCGCCTCCGGCGGTCATACCCAGATCGTCGCGGTGCTGGGGGTGGGCAACTATGTGCGGCTCGGCACCACCGTCGACGACGCCATCGGCGAGGCCTTCGACAAGGTCGCCAAGATGCTGGGCCTGCCTTACCCCGGCGGCCCGCAGGTGGAGCGGCTGGCCGCCAGCGGCGATGCCAACCGCTTCGCCTTTCCGCGGCCGATGCTGGGCCGCAAGGACGCCAATTTCTCGCTGTCGGGGCTGAAGACGGCGGTGCGCAACGAGGCCGAACGCGCCGCGCCGCTGGAGGACCAGGACGTCGCCGATCTCTGCGCCGGCTTCCAGGCCGCGGTGCTGGAATCCACCGCTGACCGGCTGAGCGTCGGGCTGACGCTGTTTCACGAGCGCTTCGGTCCGCCGCGCGCGCTGGTGGCCGCCGGCGGCGTAGCCGCCAACCAGGCGATTCGCGGCGCGCTGCAGGCGGTGGCCGCGCGCGCCCAGACCACGCTGATCGTGCCGCCGCCGGCGCTGTGCACCGACAACGGCGCCATGATCGCCTGGGCCGGGCTGGAGCGGCTGGCGCTCGGTCTCGCCGACGGCATGGAGGCGCCCCCGCGGGCACGCTGGCGGCTCGACGAGCACGCGCCGACGCCTTCGCAGTTCGCCAACACCCGCGCCCAGCATTAGGGGTATGATCGTCATGCCCGGCCTTGTGCCGGGCATCAACGACTTGACGACGACTCGGCAAAGCAAGACGTGGATGGCCGGGACAAGCCCGGCCATGACGGCAAACAACAGCAGAGGTCCTTCGCCTGAACATGCCACGCTTCGACACCATCGCCGTGGTCGGCGCCGGCGCCTGGGGCACCGCGCTCGCCAATGCGGCCGCCCGCGCCGGGCGCGCCGTGGTGCTGCTGGCGCGCGACCAGCCGACCGCAGCAGTGATCTCGGCGCGGCGCGAATCGCCGCGGCTTCCCGGCGTGACGCTCGACCCGGCCGTTGCCGTCGTCGGCCGCGCCGCCGAGACCACCCACGCCGGCATGTTCCTGCTCGCGGTGCCGGCGCAGGCGCTGCGCGCCGCGCTGACGCCGCTCGTGGCGACGCTGCCCGCCGACGCCGTGGTGGTGGCCTGCGCCAAGGGCATCGAACGCGCAACCGGCCGCTTCATGACTGAGGTGATCGCCGAGGTCGCGCCCGGCGCGACGCCGGCGATCCTGTCCGGGCCGAGCTTTGCCGACGACGTGGCGCGCGGACTGCCGACGGCGGTAACGCTGGCCGCCGCGCGCGAGGAAATGGCGCATGCGCTGTGCCATGCGCTCGGCTCGCCGACCTTCCGGCCCTATCACACCACCGACGTGCGCGGCGTCGAGATCGGCGGCGCCGCCAAGAACGTGCTGGCGATCGCCGCGGGAATCGTCGCCGGCCGCAGGCTCGGCGCCTCGGCGCTGGCGGCGCTGACCACCCGCGGCTTCGCCGAGCTGGTGCGGTTCGGCCGCGCCTGCGGCGCCCGCAACGAAACATTGTCGG
>JBKQQE010000053.1:0-3126 GCA_052326245.1 Xanthobacteraceae bacterium
CGAACGAAGAATTCGCGCCGTTCTCGAGCAGCCGTCGCACGAGATAAGCGAGCAGATCGCGGTGG
This sequence comes from Xanthobacteraceae bacterium, assembly GCA_052326245.1. Lineage (GTDB taxonomy): Bacteria > Pseudomonadota > Alphaproteobacteria > Rhizobiales > Xanthobacteraceae > Bradyrhizobium_A. The sequence goes on from JBKQQE010000053.1 coordinate 66, forward strand.
CCGCCGACCGGCGCGTAGACGCGGCACGCGGTCTGCGGCAGTTCGGCCATCAGCGCGGCATAAAGCGCCTCGCCCATGCCGTAGAGGCGCTGGAACTCGAAGCCTTTGATCGCCGTCGCGCCGCCGGCGTCCTCGATGACGCCAGCGACGGTGAGCGCGTTGTGGGTGGCGAATTGCGGATAAAGCCGCAGCCGCGCCGCGAGGAGCTTTTTCGCGCAAGCCATGTAACACAGATCGGTCATCGCCTTGCGCGTGAACACCGGATAATCGGCAAGCCCGCGCTCTTGCGCGCGTTTGATCTCGGTGTCCCAATAGGCGCCCTTGACCAGACGCACCATCAGCCGGCGGTTGAGCCCCCGCGCCAGCGCGTCGACATGGTCGATCACGGCTTCCGCGCGCTTCTGGTAGGCCTGGATCGCCAGGCCAAACCCATCCCAGCCGGCGAGCGCGGCGTCGGCGGCGGCCGCGCCGATCACCTGCAGCGACAGTTCGAGGCGGTCGGCCTCCTCCGCGTCCACCGTGAAGTTGAGGTCGAACGCCTTGGCCTGCCGCGCCAGCTCGACCAGGCGCGGCACCAGTTCGCGCCCGACCCGGGCGCCGCTTGTCGCCTCGAACCGCGGGTGCAGCGCCGACAGTTTCACGGAAATGCCGGGCCGGTCGGGCAGCGCCTTGTCGCCCGCGGCGCCGCCGATCGCGGCGATGGCGCCGGCATAGGCGTCGAAATAACGGGCGGCGTCGGCGGCGGTGCGCGCGCCCTCGCCGAGCATGTCGAACGAATAGCGCGCGGCATGGCCATGGCGGGGGCCGGCATGGGCGAGCGCCGCCTCGATGGTCTGGCCGAGCACGAAATGGTTGCCGATCAGCGCCATCGCCTGCCGCATCGCCAGCCGCAGCGCCGGCAGTCCGATCCGCCGGGCGAGCGGGCCCAGCGTTCCGAACGGGCTCTCCGACACCGTGACCATCTTCGCCGACAGGCCGAGCGCCCAGGCCGAGGCGTTCACCAAGAGCAGCTGCGATTTGACGTCGTGATGGGCAAAGTCGCCCTGGCCCAGCCGGTCCTCGATGAAGCGTTCGGCGGTCGCCGCATCCGGCACCCGCAGCAGCGCCTCGGCCAGCACCATCAGCGCCAGCCCTTCCCGGCTCGACAGCGCGAATTCGTGCAGCAGATCCTCGACCCCGCCGAGCCCCGCGGGCTCGGCGCGGATCGCCTCGATCAGGCGCGTGGCAGTGACGTCGATCCGCGCTTCCCGCGCCGGCGCAAGTTGCGCGCCAGGCAGCAGCCGGGCCGCGATCGCGGCATCGTCCTGCGCCTCGGCCGGCGCGTCAAAGGGGGGCAGGCCGTCCATGTGGCCTCACTGCGATTTCAGCGCGAATCCTCGCCGCCCGATCTTAGCTTCGCGCCTCGGACCGGGTGCGACAAGACATTTCCTAAAGGCCGGTGGCGTGCTAACCGCCGGATCTCGGCCATCCGCCGTGCTTGTCGCCCGTTCCCCTGAATCCAGACCCGCAGATGACCGATCCCGCACCCGTTCCCGCGCCGATGTCGCGGCAGGCGACCCAGGTCGCGCTGCTGGTCGCCAGCGCCTTCTTCATGGAGATGCTCGACGGCACGGTGATCGTCACCGCGCTGCCCGAGATGGCGCGCGCGTTTGCCGTCAACCCGGTCGATCTCACCATGGGCATGACGGCCTACATGCTCACGCTCGCCGTCTTCATTCCGCTGAGCGGCTGGCTCGCCGACCGCTTCGGCGCCCGCAACATCTTCGTGCTCGCGCTGTTGATCTTCACCGCCGCCTCGATCCTGTGCGGGCTGTCGCGCGGTGCCGTCACCTTCACCGCGGCGCGGGTGGTGCAGGGGCTCGGCGGCTCGATGATGGTCCCGGTCGGCCGGCTCGCGGTGCTGCGGACCACGCCGAAGGAGCACCTGATCCGCGCCATCGCCTTCATCACCTGGCCCGGCCTGGTGGCGCCGATCCTCGGCCCCGCCGTCGGCGGCTTTCTCACCGCCTATGTGAGCTGGCGCTGGATCTTCTTTCTCAACATTCCGCTCGGCCTGCTCGCGGCCGTGCTGGCCTGGCGCCTGGTTCCCGGCGGCGACCGCACCGCCCACCCGCTCGACCGCATCGGTTTCGTCGTCAGCGCGGCGGCCTGCCTCAGCTTCACCGCCGGGCTCAACCTGTTCGGCAATGTCGACGTCCCGGTGCGGCTCGCCACCGCGCTGGTGGTCGCGGGCATCGGCTTCGGCATCGTCACCGCGATCCACTCGCGGCGCCGACAGGCGCCGCTGCTCGACCTCTCGTCGCTGCGGATTCCGACCTTCGCCATGAGCGTGGCCGGCGGCACGCTGCTGCGTACGGTGATCAACATCGCGCCGTTCCTGCTGCCGCTGATGTTCCAGATCGGATTCGGGCTCGACGCTTTCGAGGCCGGCCTGATGGTGCTGGCGCTGTTCGTCGGCAATCTCGGCATCAAGCCGCTGACCACGCCGATCCTGCGCCGTTTCGGCTTCCGGCCGGTGCTGCTCGGCAACGGCGTGCTGCTGGCCGCGACCTTCGTCGGCTGCGCCTGGCTGACGCCGGCGACGCCGCTGCCGGTGCTGCTGGCTCTGCTCCTGATCAGCGGCGCCAGCCGCTCCATGCAGTTCACCGCGATCTCCACCATCGCCTTCGCCGACGTGCCGCAGCCGCAAATGAGCGGCGCCAACACCTTCTTCAGCCTGATGTTCCAGCTCTCCTTCGGGCTGAGCGCCGCGGCCGGCGCGGTCTGTCTCAAGCTCGCCTCGCTGCTGCTCGGCCATCCGTCGGGATCGCTGACGCTGGCCGACTTCCACGTGGCGCTGCTGATCACCGCCGTGCTGATCGTTGTCGGGCTGATCGACAGCGCGCTGCTGCCGGCGGATGCGGGGGCCGCGGTCAGCCGCAAGAAATAGCATTGCAACCGGAGGCCGTTGCCGGCATCGGCAGCGGCCGCCTCGAATCGGCATAGGGGGCGACCTTTTGGGTCGCACCCCTGCCACACCACCCGGCATGCGGGTCCGCACCGGGCGGTTCGAGAAGTTGAG
>JBKQQE010000054.1:0-6040 GCA_052326245.1 Xanthobacteraceae bacterium
CATCAAGGCGTTCAAGGGCCGCACCATTCACGCCTTCCACACCGAAGGGGCCGGCGGCGGCCACGCGCCCGATATCATCAAGGTGGCGGGGCTCAAGAACGTGCTGCCGTCATCCACCAATCCGACCCGGCCGTTCACCCGCAACACCATCGACGAGCATCTCGACATGCTGATGGTCTGCCATCACCTCGACCCGTCGATCGCCGAGGATCTCGCCTTCGCCGAGAGCCGCATCCGCAAGGAGACGATCGCGGCCGAGGACATCCTGCACGACATCGGCGCGCTGTCGATGATGTCGTCGGACAGCCAGGCGATGGGACGGCTCGGCGAGGTCATCATCCGCACCTGGCAGACCGCCGACAAGAGGAAGAAGCAGCGCGGCGCGCTGCCGCAGGACAAGGCCGGCCACGACAACTTCCGGGTCCGGCGCTACATCGCCAAATACACCATCAATCCGGCGATCGCCCACGGCGTCTCCAGGCTGATCGGCTCGGTGGAAAAGGGCAAGCTCGCCGACCTGGTGCTGTGGTCGCCGGCGTTTTTCGGCGTCAAGCCCGACTGCATCATCAAGGGCGGGTCGATCGTCGCCGCGCCGATGGGCGATCCCAACGCCTCGATCCCCACCCCGCAGCCGGTGCACTACCAGCCGATGTTCGCCGCGTTCGGACGCTCGCTTACCGCGTCCTCGGTGGTATTCTCGTCCAAGGCGGCGGTGGCGTCGGGGCTGGCTAAGAAGCTCGGGATCCAGAAGTCGCTCTACGCGGTGGAGAACACCCGCGGCCGAATCTCGAAGAAGAGCATGGTGCACAACGACGCCACGCCGAAGATCGAGGTCGATCCGGAGACTTACGAGGTGCGCGCCGACGGCGAATTGCTGACCTGCGCGCCGGCCGAGGTGCTGCCCATGGCGCAGCGCTACTTCATGTTCTAGGGTAGTCCATCCAAAAGCCGACAATAACAGCCGGGAGGACTACCGTGATCTATGTCGTCGCCACACTGACCGTGAAGCCGGAAACGCGCGCCGAGCTGATCGCCGCCGCCAAAACCGCGATCGCCGCGACCCGCAAGGAGCCGGGCAATATCGCCTATGACATGCATGAGAGCGTCACCGATCCGGCCAAGATCGTGTTCGTCGAGCAGTGGGAAAACGCCGAGGCGCTTGCCCCCCACGGCAAGAGCGATCACATGCGGGCGTTCGGCCGCGTCGCGGTGACCTGCATGACGGCGCCGCCGCGGGTCGAGGTGATCACCCCGGCCAAGGTCGATGTGCGCTAGTGGAATGAGGTTAATGCCGGCGAGGTCTCGATCATGATCCGCGCCTTCGCGGTGATGGCGCACGCGCGGTGGAACGGCAAGCCCGTGGCCGACACGGTGGTGCTCGACTTCGACGACCGCCATCGGCGGCGCATGGCCATGACCGGCACGCGCGGGCTCGAATTCCTGCTCGATCTCGAGGAGGCGGTGGCGCTGCGCGGCGGCGACGCGCTGGTGCTGGAGGACGGCCGGCTGATCGAAGTGGTGGCCGCGCCGGAACCCCTGATCGAAATTCGCGGCGCCGACGCCGCGCAGCTCGTCCGCATCGCCTGGCATCTCGGCAACCGCCATTTGCCGACCCAGATCACGGCGCGGGGACTGCGAATCCGCCGCGATCACGTCATCGAGGAGATGGTGCGCGGGCTTGGCGGGCGCGTGATCGAGATCGAGGCGCCGTTCGATCCCGAAGGCGGGGCCTATTCCAGCGCGCCGCACGCCCACGCGTCCGCGCACGCCGGGCATTCCCATGCGGCGGCGTCTGCCCATGGTCATTCGCGCGATCACCACGACCACGATCACGATCACCACGATCATGGCCACGATCATCGCGATCATCACGATCACGACCATGATCACCACGCGCACGGCCACCGTCATGCTGATGACGCCGGCGACTAGTACCCAGTTTCCGAAGTTCGCAAGAGAGGTTGCCGCGATGGATCGCGAACTTCGAAAGGCGGGTACCAGGCCGCCCGCGCCGAGCCCAGCGGCGGCGCCGCCGGACGACGCCGAGCGGGCGGCACTGTTCCGGCTCATGACCTGGCTGTCGCCGTCGTTTCCGGTCGGGGCGTTTTCCTATTCCAGCGGCCTCGAATGGGCGGTGGAGGCCGGCGACGTCGTCGACGTCGACACGCTGGTGGACTGGCTGTCGGCCCTGCTGAGCGACGGCGCGGGGTTCTGCGACGCCGTGTTCATGGCGCATGCCCATCGCAGCGCGTCCGCATCCGATCTGGCGGGGTTGGCCGAGGTGGCCGAGCTCGCCGCCGCCATGGTGCCCTCGCGCGAGCGGCAGCTGGAATCGACCGCGCAGGGGCGGGCGTTCGTCGAGATCGCGCTGGCGGCCTGGAGCTGCGCGGGCATGGCGGACGTCATGGACGCCATCGGCAAGGCGCCGGCCTACCCGGTCGCGGTCGGGGTGGCGTGCGCGGCCCACGGCCTTGCGCTGCCGCTGTCGCTGCATGCCTTTCTTCACGCCGTGACGGCGAACTGGATTTCCGCGGCGGCCCGCCTCGTTCCGCTCGGCCAGACCGCGAGCCAGCGGGCGCTCGCCCGGCTCGAGCCGGTCGTCGCGGCGACCGGGGAGCGCGCCGCCAGCGCCGCGCTCGACGACCTCGGCAGCGTGACGCTGCGGGCCGATCTCGCCAGCATGCGCCACGAGGGGCAATACACCCGGCTGTTCCGATCATGACCGTGCTTGCGGCGCTGGAGTCCATCCTGCTCGCGATCATCGCCGCGCTGCACGCGGCGTGGGGTCTTGGCCTGCGGTGGCCGGGCCACGACGATGCATCGCTGCAGGCCGCGGTAGTGGGGTCCCCGCGCGGCCGCATGCCCACGCCTCCCCAATGCTTCGTTGCCGGCGGCGCGATCCTTGCCGCGGCCGCGGTGGTTGCGGGCGTCGCGGGCGTCCTGTGGCTGCCGCTGCCTTCCTGGGCGCCGCGGTTGCTGGGCCTCGGCGCGGCGGCGGTGTTCGCCGGACGCGGCATCGCCGGGTATCTTCCGGCCTGGCGGGCAATGCATTCGCGTGAGCCGTTCGCGCGCCTCGACCGCTGGGCCTATTCGCCGCTTTGCCTCGTCATCGCGCTGACCATCGCGGGCGTTCTTCTCGATCAGGTGGGATACTAGCAATGAACGCATTTCACGGCCCTCTTCGCGTCGGCATTGGCGGCCCGGTCGGATCGGGGAAGACCGCATTGATGGACCTGTTATGCAGGACCATGCGGGCCAGCTACGACATCGCTGCGATCACCAACGATATCTACACCAAGTGGGACGCCGAGTTCCTGGTGCGGGCCGGATCGCTGACCCCGGATCGTATCGTCGGGGTCGAGACCGGCGGCTGTCCGCACACCGCGATCCGGGAGGACGCCTCGATGAATCTCGCGGCGGTTGCCGACATGCGGGCCCGGTTTCCCGACCTCGACCTGGTGCTGATCGAGTCCGGCGGGGACAATCTCGCCGCCACCTTTTCCCCGGAGCTGGCGGATCTCACCATCTACGTGATCGATGTCGCGGCCGGCGACAAGATCCCCTCGAAAGGCGGACCCGGCATCACGCGCTCCGACCTGCTGGTGATCAACAAGACCGATCTTGCGCCCCATGTCGGCGCGTCGCTCGAAAAGATGGACACCGATGCGCGGCGCATGCGTGGCGAGCGGCCATTCGTGATGACCAACCTGAAGCAGGGCGACGGGCTCGACCGCATTGTTCGCTTCATCGAGACCAAGGGAGGACTGCGCGCTCCGACCGCATGACCCGGCGCGGTCTGGCTGCGGCGTGCCGGATCGCGGGGCCGGCAGGCATTCCTGAAAGTGGTTTGCAGGTGAAATAAATCATGCCGCGCCGGGAACAAGTCGGCGTCTGCGACCTTGATAAAATCCCGCGGTTTCGCGGGTGCCAGGCTTCGGTACCGCGATTCTTCGCCGCGGCCAGGCACGGCCCATCCCACATTGCCCTCGCGCCGGACGTTTGATTTCATGCTGCCTTACGTGCCCAGGTGACCAGTGTTGCGTTTCGGCTCTTTTATCGGATTGATTGCGCTGATCGGGCTGACGGTGTCCGGGCTGGTGGCCTACCGGGCCTATGGTCAGGATCTGGCGCTTGCCATCGCCACCATTGAACGCTCGGTCGATACCCACGCGCGGCTGGTGCAGGATCGCCTCAACGAGCGGGACCTGCTGATCCGGCTGATCGCCGGTCTGATCAGCAAGTCGTCGCTGCAGGGCGACGTGCTGGCGCCGCTGCAATCCTCGATCTACGAGTTCAAGGCGGATTTCGTCGTTGCCGGCTGGGTGGCGCGGCTCGCGCCTGACGAGCTGGCCGGCGCCGAGAAGCGCCTTGCCGCCTCCGGCGCGGGCCGCCCGGAGATCCGCGACGTCGAGGACCAGCCGCTCGATATCGCCTCGATCACCCAGCCCCTCGACGTGCTCATGGAAGTCGAGCCGCAAAATCCCGAGACCTCGCGGATCCTCGGCCAGGCCCTCGACCGCCATCCGGTGCTCGGCCCGTTGCTCGCCCGCGCCGCGCTCGAGGGCAAGCCGCTGTGTTCCGATCCGCTCAAGCTGTTGCGCACCAACGGCCTCGCCAGCGTCGTGCTGGTGGCGCCGGTGGCGGCGCGCGAGGGCACCCGCGCCGCGGCCGGCTTCCTCGCGTTCTCGTACCGGGTGGCGCCCCTGATGCTCTCCAACGAGGAGGCGAGCCCGTTCGACGTGGTGCTGGAGGATCCGCACGATCCGAACAGGGATTTGAAGGCCGGGGCGCAGGACACCCTGGTGTCGCGGGCGGCGCTGGACGATCCCGCCCTGCATCCCGTCACGCACACGGTGATCTTCAGCGGCAAGCCGTTCATGCTGCGCTACTACGCAAGAACCAACTTCGAAGTCCACGCCCGCGCGCTTGCCGCGATCGTTGCCGCCATCGGGATCGCGCTGACCGCCGTCATTTGCGGCATGTTCGGATATGTGGTGTCCAACAACGTGAAACTGAGCCGCGAAATCGACGTCCGGATCGGCTTCGAGAACCGGCTGACCATGGTGATCGGCGAATTGAACCACCGCGTGAAGAACATCCTCGCGGTGCTGCAGTCGATCGTGACGCGGACGCTGCCCCATGGAGCCGACGTCGATTCCGCGCGCGAGATGCTGATCGGCCGAATCCATGCGATGTCGAACGTGGTCTCGCTGCTGAGCGACAGCCAGTGGCAGGGCGTCAAGCTGCGCGGCCTGCTGGAATCGCGCGCCATTCCCCACGCCGACCGGATCATCGTCACCGGGCCCGACATTTCGGTCAGCCCGCGCGCGGCGCAAAGTCTGTCGCTGCTGTTCTTCGAACTGGCGTCGCATGCCGACGAAGGCCTGTCGCTGGTCGGCAAGCATCCCAGCATCACCGCGCAGTGGAACGTGACCGGAAGCGGCAGCGATGCGGTGTTCGATTTCCGCTGGGAAGAACTCAACACCAGCGCCGCGACGCGCAGCCCGGACAGTGATTTCGGCGTCGCCCTGCTCGAGCGCGTCGCGCCGGAAGCGCTTGGCGGATCCGCCAAACGCTATTTCACCGATGTCAGCTATGTCTACGAACTCACGGCGCCGATGGAGAGCGTGATCGATCAGGCCGAGCTCGACCGCATGGTTCGGGTGGCGTCTTCCGGAAAAGGCAACGCCGCCTGATTGCTCCGGCGGGCAAGGCGCGAGGACACGGCCAGTTCCCGATCGACCAACGGCCGGCGCACGGAATGAGATCCAGGCGCCGGCCGTGGGCGTGACGCGAATGTCAGTACCGGACCATCAGAGAGCGTTTTCCGCTTGAATTGACGCGTCATGCCCGAGCGTAAACTTGTCTGCGCTGCCGGGCATCCACGTCTTCACGGCCTTGCAACAAGAAAGACGTGGATGGCCGGGACAAGCCCGGCCATGACGAAGGATGGGTCAACTGACCTGGAAAACGCTCTGGAGCGCGATAGCGATTCAATCCCAAGCTATCGCGCTCTAGAGGCGACGGCGCCTCCGCACGC
>JBKQQE010000055.1:0-3138 GCA_052326245.1 Xanthobacteraceae bacterium
TTCAGAAATTCGCTTTAAGAGGTCGCCGCGAGAATGAAGCGAATTTCTGAACCACCACACTAGCCACTTTAAGTTAGCTAGTGGTCCTTTGATTCCAACATTTGCAAAGCGCCAGCTGAGATGGGATGCAAATGTTGGAATCGGACCACTCCTTCGCCTCGCTATGCATCCCCGTCTACAATAGGGTAGTCACAAAGAACAGCCTTGGAACACCCGCCATGACATCCCCTCTCGCCGCTCCGACTGTTGCTCCGTCGCGTGCCCTCCTGACCGAAACGAGCGGGGCAATCGCGCTCCTGACGCTCGACCGGCCCGCGGCCCGCAACAGCCTGTCCGAGGCGCTGATTGCCGAGCTGCATCGCGCGCTGGACTCGCTGTCCGGCGACGCGCGCGTCCGCGCGATCGTGATAGCGGCCAATGGTCCGGCGTTTTCGGCCGGGCACGACCTCAAGGAACTGACCGCTCACCGCGCCGATCCCGATCGGGGGCGCGCCTATTTCGCCAAGATCATGACGGCGTGCAGCGCGATGATGCAAGCGATCGTGCATTGCCCCAAGCCGGTGATCGCCGCGGTTCAGGGCCTCGCCACCGCCGCGGGCTGTCAGCTGGTGGCGAGCTGCGATCTGGCCGTCGCCGCCGAAACCGCAACCTTCGCCACCCCGGGAGTCGATATCGGCCTGTTCTGCTCGACGCCCATGGTGGCGCTGTCGCGCAACCTGCCGCGCAAGCATGCGATGCACATGCTGATGACCGGCGAGGCGGTATCGGCGGCCCGGGCGATGGAACTCGGCCTCGTCAACACCGTCGTCGCGCCTGGCACCGAGCGCGCCGCGGCGATCGCGCTTGCCGACCGCATCGCGAAGAAATCCGCGCACACGCTGAAGATCGGCAAGACCGCCTTTTATCGACAGGCCGAGATGCCGCTCCATGAGGCCTATCGCTACGCGGCCGAGGTGATGACGGAAAACATGATGGCGCGCGATGCCGAGGAAGGGATCAATGCATTTATCGAAAAGCGCGAGCCGACCTGGCAGGATCGATGATGGAAAACCCGGCACAGCATCGCGGGTCGTCGCCGATGACGCATGACAGTTACGACGACGGCTATATCCGCGGCATCCTCAATTCGGTCAAGACCATCGCCATGGTCGGCGCCTCGCCGATCAATGTCAGGCCGAGCTATTTCGCGTTCAAATACCTGAGCGAGCGCGGCTATGACATGATTCCGGTGAATCCCGGCTACCCCGACAAGAGCCTCGTCGGCAAACCATTCGTGGCGGCGCTCGGCGACATCGCCCGCCCGATCGACATGGTCGATATCTTCCGCGCTTCCGACAAGGCTGGCGCCATCGTCGACGAAGCGCTTCGGCTTTCCCCCCTTCCAAAGGTGATCTGGATGCAGCTTGGCGTGCGCGACGACGTCGCCGCGGCGAGGGCCGAAGCGCGCGGCGTCAAGGTGGTGATGAACCGCTGCCCGAAGATCGAATACGGCCGCCTCAGCTCGGAAATCCAGTGGATGGGCGTCAACTCCCGCACGCTGAGCGCGCGGCGGGCGCCGGCGCCGACCACGGGCATGCGTCTGTCGCTCGATCGCACCACCGTCACTGGCGGCGCCACCCTCGCCGCCGACCGCGCGAACCGGTTACCAAACGACAAAAGCTGAAGTCGCGGCAGCAACCGTTGCCTGCGTTTTGCGGAACTGCGGCAGGTTTCTTTCCCGCCGGCGAGCCCTCCGAGCAAACGATTGCCATTGCGGCGGCTTTGCGCCGGGCCGCTTGACGAGACCGCCAGCGACCCGCAGCATGCGGCGCATTTCCGACGCCATACCGCGCGTCGAACAGCCATCGCAAGGACTGATCATGACCGAACGCGCTCCCGGATTTTCAACGCTGTCCATTCACGCTGGGGCCCAGCCGGACCCGACGACAGGCGCGCGCGCGACGCCGATCTACCAGACCACGTCCTTCGTGTTCAACGACGCCGACCATGCGGCATCGCTGTTCGGGCTGCAGGCGTTCGGCAACATCTACTCGCGCATCGGCAATCCGACGGTCGCCGTGCTCGAGGAGCGTGTTGCAGCCCTCGAAGGCGGCACGGCGGCGCTCGCGACCGCATCGGGCCATGCGGCGCAGTTCCTGGTATTTCACACCCTGATGCAGCCGGGTGACGAATTCATCGCCGCGCGCAAGCTTTATGGCGGCTCGATCAACCAGTTCAACCACGCATTCAAGCATTTCGGGTGGAACGTGGTGTGGGCGGACCCCGACGACATTTCGAGTTTCGAAAAGGCGGTTTCGCCGAAAACCAAGGCTATTTTCATCGAATCGATCGCCAATCCGGGCGGAACGGTGACCGATATCGAGGCGGTGGCGGCGGTTGCCCGAAACGCCGGCGTTCCCCTGATTGTCGACAACACGCTGGCGACCCCCTATCTGATCAAGCCGATCGATCATGGCGCCGACATCGTGGTCCATTCGCTCACCTAGTTTCTCGGCGGACACGGCAACTCGATCGGCGGCGTCCTTGTCGACGCCGGCACGTTCGATTGGTCGCGCGACGGGCGCTATCCGGTGTTGAGCGCGCCGCGCCCCGAATATCACGGCATCAAACTGCAGGAGACCTTCGGCAATTTCGCCTTCGCCATCGCCGCCCGGGTGCTCGGCCTGCGCGATCTCGGTCCGGCGCTTTCGCCGTTCAACGCGTTCCTGATTCTGACCGGCATCGAAACCCTCGGCCTGCGCGTCCAGAAGCACTGCGATAACGCCAAGGCGGTGGCGGAATGGCTTTCCGCGCATCCCGCCGTCTCGTGGGTGAACTACGCCGGATTGCCCGGCGACAAGTATCACAATCTCGCCCGCAAATACGCGCCGAAGGGTGCCGGCGCCGTCTTCACGTTCGGTCTCAAGGACGGCTATGACGCCGGCATCAAGCTGGTCTCGAACGTCAAGCTGTTCTCGCATCTGGCCAATGTCGGGGATACCCGCTCGCTGATCATCCACCCGGCTTCGACCACCCACAGCCAGCTCGACGATGCCCAGAAGGTGCTGGCGGGCGCGGGCCCCGACGTCGTTCGCCTCTCGGTCGGCATCGAGGACAAGGAAGACCTGATCGCCGATCTCGACCAGGCGCTCAAGGCGG
>JBKQQE010000056.1:0-3433 GCA_052326245.1 Xanthobacteraceae bacterium
CGACGGAGAAGTTCGCGCGCGTTGGGGCCGAGGCCTGACCGGCGTCAGCCGCGACCGCGCGCACATTTAAGAATGCTCGTCATAGCCGGGCAGCGCGATCCGTCTCTGACGGATCGCTAGGACTAAGGTCTCCCGGCCATCCACGTCTTCCGTGCTGCGATGCCGTGAAGACGTGGTCTACCGGGCATGACGAGATTATCTACTCGTAGTACGCCGGCGCCATCTTCAGGGTCGCGCGCTGGGCCTTGTCGTGGTTGATCCAGAGCGTGGCCCTCTGCCTGATCAAGAGCTCGGACAGCTTCTGCATCGAGGCCAGCGTCTCGTCCTTGTCGAAATTCATCGCCGGAACGCGCCGGTTGTCCCAATTGCTCTGGAAGTGGACTGCGTCGCCGGTGAGAATCACGGGCCCGGTCGATGGCAACCTGACCAACAGCGACTGATGGCCGGGGGTATGGCCCGGGGTCGAGATAATCGTAATGCTGCCGTCGCCATAAACGTCGAAATTGCCCTCGATCTTGGTGACCGGGTGCTCTGGCTTGAACCGCGGCGCGTTGTTCGGCCCGGGCCACTCGTATTCCGCCTTCTGGACGTAGAGCATCGCCTTCGGAAACATCTCGACATTGCCGATGTGGTCGGGATGGGTGTGGGACACGGCGAGCGCGGTGATATCGGCAGGCGAGACGCCGATCTCCTGCAGCTGCGACGACAGCGTGCGCGGCATATGCCAGGTCACCATTCGCGGGTCCGCGGGCGCGAGCCCATCGGGCATCGCGGCGACCGTTTCCGGAACGCCGGTGTCCCACAAGAACCAGTCCTTGCCATGCCTGATCAGGTAACAGCTGTCGACGAAGTCCATGTGCTGGCCCTCGTTGACGCCCGGCGACCAGCGCGACACGTCGCCGGCCTGACCTTCGCCGCAGTTCAGGATGTAGAGGCGCAGCGCAGCGGGCGATTGCGCCGCGGCGGCGCCGGCGAGAGTCACGACCGCGACTGCGGCCGCCACCAGCTCCTTGATCATTGTCATCGGGTCACTCCCCAGATCGTGTTATGTGGATGGTAATATGCCGCAGGATATGCCGCCGGGCGATTCACTTCGGCCTCGACGTTATCACGATTGGGAGGGTCGGCCGCCGGCCGCAAAGGGGGGCTTCAGAATGAGGAAAGTCATCGCGCAGCGCATGACCGCCCGGATCGACGGCGACTTCGTGGTGTTTCTGATCGGGATGCGCGTCAACAGGCCGCTGAAGTTCTGGAAGTGGGTGCCCGTTGCCGCGCAGATGCCGCGCATGCTCGTCGAACTGGCCCGGCAGCCCGAGCTCGGGCTGCTGCACGCGCGTACGCATTTCGGCCTGCCCAACATCATGGTGGTGCAGTACTGGCGCAGTTTCGAACATCTGGCGCGGTATGCCGGCGATGCGGGCGCGGCCCATCTGCCGGCGTGGCGCGCGTTCAACCGCACGGTCGGCAGCAACGGCGACGTCGGCATCTGGCACGAGACCTATCTGGTCAAGGCCGGCGCCCATGAATCGGTATACAACAACATGCCGCCCTTTGGCCTCGGCGCCGCCGGCAGGCTCGAGCCCGCGCAGGGCAGCCTCGCTAGCGCGCGCAGCAGGCTTGGATTGGCGCAGGACGGACTGACGCCCTGACGGGCGCCAGTCCTCCCTCCGGCCCTCCACTACACTAGCGGAGGCCCCCCAACGGTCGCTCAAAGGACCGCTCAGGCGATCTTGCCGCCCGCGCGTTTCAGTGCTTCCCGCAACACGGCGCGATCGCCGATATGGTTGGCGAGCAGCAGCACCAGCTTGCAGTTCATCAGCTCGGCGTCGGCTTCTTCCATGTCGCGCTGCGAATCGATCAGCTCCTGATAGAAGCCGTCGGGATCTGCGATATTCGGTTTGGTCTCGAGCGGCATCGGAAGCTCCTCAGGCGGCTGTGGCGCGGGCCAGCGCGCGTTCGATGGTGGCCGAATCGAAGCTGCGCCAGCGCGCCGCGACGTGCTGATCGGGCCGTATCAGGTAGGTTGTTCCCGGCCTCGCGTCATAGCGCGCGGCCAGCGTGCCCTTGGCGTCGATCAGGTCGTCGCCGACACTGACCACCCGCGCCTTGACCTTGCCGAACGCGATCTCGCGGCACGGTGCGGCGCCGAACGTCAGCACCACGAAGCCGTCGCCGACGGCGTTGAGAAACCAGCCCGGCTTGCCGCCGCTCACCACCGGCGCGTCGTCGCAGTTCGCGCCCGGCACCATGTGGCCCAGGAACGGCGCCATATCCGGCGTGTTCAGCGACGAATGCACATAGGGCGTCGGCATCGACAGCCGGCCGCTGTTGACCAGCGGACGGGCGAACGCATTGTCCTCGGCGAGTTCGAGCACGGCGTCGCGGAAGCGGCGGCTGGTCGGGCTCTTCGGGGTGATGAAGTCGGTGGAGCGCGACGAATTGAGAAGATTGTCGTCGGCCGCGAACGCCCGCTCCTCGTTATAGCTGTCGAGCAGCCCGATCGGCGCCGCGCCGTCCATCACCAGCTTCAGCTTCCAGGTCAGGTTGTCGATGTCCTGCACGCCGGTGTTGGCGCCGCGGGCACCGAACGGCGATACCTGGTGGGCGGCGTCGCCGGCGAACAGCACGCGGCCATAGCGGAAATTGTCGATCCGGCGGCAGGCAAATTGATAGATCGAGGCCCATTCCAGCTCGAATTCCCGCGCATCGCCGAGCATCGCGCGCACCCGCGGAATCACCTTTTCGGGCTTCTTTTCCTCGTCCGGGTCGGCGTCCCAGCCGAGCTGGAAGTCGAGCCGCCAGACGTCGTCGGCCTGCTTGTGCAGCAGCGCCGACTGATGGCGATGGAACGGCGGATCGAACCAGAACCAGCGTTCGGCGGGGAAATCGGCCTTCATCACCACGTCGACGATCAGGAAACGATCCTGGAAGAAGCGGCCGGTGAATTCCGCCTTGACCATCTTGCGCACGTCGCTGTTGGCGCCGTCGCAGGCGATCACCCAGTCCGCCTCCATGGTGAAAATGCCGTCCGGCGTTTCGACCGTGAGCACCACGTGGTCGTCGGCCTGCTTCAGGCTGATCAGCTTGTGCTTCCAGCGCAGCTGGACGCCCTTCTGCTTGCCGAGCTCCTCGATCATGTACTCCTCCAGGTAGTATTGCTGGAGGTTGATCATCGCCGGCATCTTGTGATCGGCTTCGGGCAAGAGGTCGAAGCGGTAGGATTCGCGGTCGCGGAAGAACACCTTGCCGAGCTTCCAGCTGACCCCCTTGGCGACCATCCGCTCGCCGCAATGCAGGCGGTCCCACACCTCGAGCGGCCGCTTGGCGTAGCAGACCGCGCGCGAACCGATCGACACGGTGTCGTTGTCGTCGATGACCACCGCTTCGAGCCCGCGGTAGGCGCAATCGAGCGCCGCCGTCAGTCCGATCGGTC
>JBKQQE010000057.1:0-7783 GCA_052326245.1 Xanthobacteraceae bacterium
CACAGCGGCAGATAACACACCGACTCGAACGGCTTGTCAGCGATCTCGACCGCTTCCGCATAGGCATAGGCGGCGTAGATCAGGTTGCGGTGCGACAGCATGGCGCCCTTGGGCGGGCCGGTGGTCCCGGAGGTATAGACGAAGATGCAGGTATCGTCGGGCGATGCCTGCTCGGTCAGGCGATCGACGGTGGCGCTGGCGTCGGGATTGGCCGCCGCGTGAGCACTGCCGCGTTCGCATAGCGCTTCGAACGACATCAGCTGCTGCTGACGGTAGTTGCGCATGCCCTTCATGTCGATGCAGACGATCGCCTCGACGGCGTCCAGGCCGCCCCCGTTGGCCATCGCGTCGAGCACCTTGTCGGTCTGTTCCTGGTCGCCGGTGACGACGACGCGCGCCCCGCTGTGGCGGACGATATATTGCAGCTCGACCCACGGATTGGTCGGATAGATCCCCACCACGATGGCGCCGATCATCTGGGCGCCGAGATCGGCGTAGAACCACTCCGGGGTGTCCTCGCCGGCGACGGCGATGCGATCGCCGGGCTTGATGCCGAGGTCGAGCAGGCCGAGCGCGACGCTTCGCGCCGTTTCATAGTAGTGACGCCAGGAATAGCGCTTCCAGATCCCGTGTTCCTTCTCGCGCAGCGCCAGCCGCTCGCCGAGGGTTTCGGCGCGATGGCGCAGCAGCTGCGGCAGCGTGATGTCGGCGCGCTGCAAGGCATCACGAAGCCCCGCCGACCCCCGCGCCGACACGGCGGGCGAGGAATGTTGCGGGACCACCGCATGCGCGGTGCGCATTGTGTCAAGCGTCGACATCGGCGCCCACGTTACGCTTGCCGGCATCGCCGCGATGGCCGCCGAGATAGGCTTCCGCCACGGCGGGATTGTGCCGGACCTCTTCCGGAGAGCCGCCGGCGATCTTGCGGCCGAAGTTCAGGACATGCACGCGATCGGAGATATCCATGACAATCCGCATGTCGTGCTCGATCATCAGGACCGTGATGCCAAGCTCGTCGCGGATATCGAGCACGAAGCGGGCGATGTCCTCGGTCTCCTCCTGGTTCATGCCGGATACCATCTCGTCGAGCAGCAATAGCTTCGGTTCACTGGCGAGCGCGCGGGCGAGTTCGACGCGCTTCTGCTGGCCATAGGACAGCGTCCCGACCACGGCATCCCGGATGTGTTCGATTTCAAGGAATTCGATGATTTCCTCGACCCTGCGGCGGGCATCGAGTTCCTCGGCGCGGGTGCGGCCGAAGAACAGCACCGCATCGAGGACGCTGGAGCGCAAATGGGTGTGGCGGCCGGTGAGGATGTTCTCGACCGCGGTGCCGTGCTTGAACAGCGCGAGGTTCTGGAAGGTGCGACCAATGCCAGCGGCGGCAAAGCGTGACGGAGACAAGCCGGCGAGGTCGGCGCCGTTGAGCATGATGCGTCCCTCGCTCGGCCGCAGCACGCCGCTGATCATGTTGAACAGCGTGGTCTTGCCGGCGCCGTTGGGCCCGATCACGCTGCAGATCTCGCCCGTCATCACCGCGAGATCGACGTCGGCAACGGCCTTGAGGCCGCCGAAGCTCTTGCTGACGCCTTCCACTGCGAGCAACGGCGTCACGACAGCCACCGCTTGCGTCGCTTGTAGTGCTTGACGTCGCGCAGGCTCTTGCGGCCGGACGCCGAGATGCCGAGATAGAATTCGCGAACGTCCTCGTTGGCGGACAGCTTCTCCGGGGTTCCGTCGAGCACGACGCGCCCGGTTTCCATGATATAGGCGTAGTCGGCGATCTCGAGCGCGCGTTGCGCGTTCTGCTCGACCAGCAGCACCGTCATCTTCATGTCGTCGCGCAGCCTGGCGATCACCTCGTAGATGCGATCGATGATCAGCGGCGCCAGGCCAAGCGACGGCTCGTCGAGGGCAAGAAGAACAGGGGCGGTCATCAGCGCCCGGCCGATGGCGAGCATCTGCTGCTCGCCGCCGGACATGTAGCCGGCGATCTGGGTCCGACGTTCGAACAGGCGGGGAAACAGCGCGAATACCTGATCGCGTCGCCGGCGCGACTCCGCGGCGGTCTTGGTATATCCGCCCATCTGCAGGTTCTCATCGATGGTCAGCGCCGGAAACACGCGGCGGCCTTCCGGCACCTGGACGATGCCCCGCCGCACCAGTTGATCCGGCGCGAGGCGGTGAACGTCCTGGTTTTGAAAGCGAACCACGCCGTTTTCGATGACGCCCTCTTCGGTGTAGAGAATGCCGGACAGCGCCTTCAGGAGCGTCGACTTTCCCGCGCCGTTGGCGCCCAGCAGCGCAACGATGCGGCCCACGGGCACGGCGATGCTGACATCGCGGATGGCCTCGATCGCATTGTCGTAGACGATCCGGATATTGCGGAACTCGAGCAGGCATCCGGCTGCGTCCGGCTGTCGCGGGTCCCTCATCTCCGTCTGCGGCGCGATCGCCATGAGCTTGCGGTCCTCGGAGATCAAACGCTTGCGGTTCGATGGCGATGCGGCCGTCGGGCAAGAACAGCGTCGACGACCAGTTTCGCGGTCTCGGCGCAGGCCTGGGTGCCGCCATTGCCGTATTCCTTCACCGCGTCGCCGACGCACCACAGGCCGTCGATCCCGGTTTCCCGCGGCAGATCGTAGCCGGCGCAGCTGCGTTGCGCGGGCCAGTCGTCCCGCATCACCCGCACCGAGAGAATCCTGGCGGCGTCGAAGTTCTTGAACTGATCCCGCAGGTCGGACAGCGCCAGTTCGACTTCCGCGTCCGAATCGAAGTCGCCGAGCGCCGGCACCGGAACGGCATAGGCGACGTATTGGTGCCAGCCGGCCGGGGCCAGTTCGGGACAGGTCGCCGTGAGATTGGCCATGTTGCAGAGGCGGCGGGTCTTGCCGAATGTCACGATGCCCGGATGCGAGATCAGCGGTTCCCGGCTCGCGATGTTGATGACGATGTTGGCTGCGGGGCGCAGCCCGGTCCTGACCCGCTCGACATAGCTCGGGGGGAAGGCTGCTTCGCCGGCGAGGGCGACGGTGGCCTTCGGCCCGGCATTGCTGACCACAACGTCGGCTTCGATCCGAACGGGCTGGCCCTCGCGCGTCACGGTCACGCCTTGCACACGGCCTTCAGCCGAATGAATCGCCACCGCCGGGGTGGACAGCCAGATCTCGCCGTTGCGCGTCACGGTGTCGGCCAATGCGTTCCAGACGCCGATGGTGCCCTGCGGGCAGAATCCGAAGCGCTTGAACGCGCCCTTGCTGGTGAAATAGGTCAGGAATGCGCGGGCCGGCAATTCGCTGGCGTTGCAGGCGAAAATCGCCGCGCACAGATTGCGGAAGATGGCGTGAACCGACGCATTGCTGGTGTACGACTTCAGCCAGTCCTCGGTCGACTGTCGCCCGTCCGGAAGGTTTCCGGCGCGGGCATCGGCGAATTTTTCCAGGATGCGCGATGCCTGCTTGGTCAACTGACCGAGCAGGAGCGACCATCCGCCCCGTCCGACATCGATCAGCTTGCCGTCGATGAAGAACGAACTGGCTGGCTCCGGGCAGCGAATGTCGAGGTGGGCACCGACGGTTCGGAAGGTTTCCTCGAATACCCCGCCCAGCTCGATGGCGATGGCGCCGATATTGACCTTGAAACCGTCGATTTCCTCGGTCGAGGCGCGGCCGCCGACGCGCGCGCGATCGTCGACAACGATGGTGCGGAGTCCCGCATGGACCAGCCGGGCAGCGGCGCAAAGCCCGCCTGCGCCTGCACCAATGACGATCGCATCCGTCCGCACAACGGTCATCCTGCCTCCCCATGAGGTTTCCCGCGCGGTTGGCCCGCGCTGGTCGTTCGCAGTTGCAGCTTGGACTGTATTATAATCCGACTAGCCGTTCAAACAATTTTTTCGCCTCGCGCGATTATTGTGGCATCCTAACCTGGGCGGCGTGTTGGAAGTTGAAAAGCGACGGTCGGCGAACTAGTACCCAGTTTCCGAAGTTCGTGAGACGCTCGCTGCAACCTCTTCACATGAACTTCGAAAAGCGGGCACTAGTCCAGAAGGCGACAACGGGCCGGCATGAATCTGCCGGTGCGAGCAGTCAGCAAAGCCGATCCAGCGGGAACGAGACCGGAGATTCGGGATCAAGGCTTCGACGGAAAGATGCGGCATGGCGCGAACACGTTCTGAGAACTACGAGGGCATCCACCTCGGCATCCTGACCAAGGCGGCAGAACTGTTTTCAGCGCAAGGGTACATGCGAAGCTCGATCGCGGATCTCGCCGACGCGTGTCGGTTGTCGCGCGGTGCGCTCTACCACTATTTCGATTCCAAGGAAGCCATTCTGTTCGCGATCCTGGATGCGCATGTCCGCGAGATGATCGAGCATGTCGAGGCCGCGGTGGCCGCAGGCGGGCCGACGCTGACGCAGTTCAAGAACGTGATCCGCGCGATCGTCAAGGTCAACGCCAAATCGCCGAACGAACAGCGCGTGCTGATTCACGATCTGTCGTTTCTGAGCAAGGATGAACAACAGGCCATCAAGAACCTGGAACGCCAGCTCGTCGATACCATTGCCGATCTGCTGGTCAGGCTCGACGCCGAAGGCAAGATCGTCAAGCGCACCAAGAAGATCTACACCATGATCCTGTTTGGAATCATCAACTACACCTACACTTGGTACGATCCGCATGGCGGCGTCGGGCCCGACGAGTTCGCGGACATGGCGGTGGACGTCTTCCTGAACGGTTTCACGGCGACTGCTGCGGCCAGGCCGGTTTCGGCCGGCCGGCGCGAGACCGTCTAGGACCTTTCCCGAACCTCCGGGCAGTTCGGCTCACGGGATCGGACGTGGTGGGGGACAAAGGCCCTTGAACCTAGATCAGGAACGACAAGGTCGGGATCGCCTTCTCGCCATTGACGAGAGCGACCTTCTTGTAGGCAATGCGCAGGGCCCCGTCGACGCGCCTGAGCACGTATTCGAGGCGCGCGCACCACAGCGTATCGCCGCGCTGGTTGGTTTCGAATACGATCGCGTTGGCGCCGACGCGTAGTCCGTTGCCGTCGTCTCCCAGCAGCTCGATGTTCGAGATCAGGCGCCGCAGCCGCGATTGCGGCTCCTGGGTGTGCCGCTTGCCGGTCAGAAGCTGACGCACCCGCAGTCCAATGCGGGAGCGGTTGTCATAGATGATCGACATTTGCTTTTCTGGGTGGATGTTCTCGCCGTTGGCGGGAACCCAATAGATGCCGTCGTCGGTCCACAGCGACTCCCAGTCCTCGTAGCGGTGTTCGTCCTCGTAGCGGGCCGCCCGGTACAGAAACTGCGCGATCTCGTGCAACAATTCCGATTGGCTGGAGGCGGCCATCACTTGCCCTCCATCAGAGCCTTGTAGTGGCTCCAGATGCCACGCGAAGGGACCTCGTCGGTGGCATGTCCGATGATGAATCCGTCGGCATCGCGCCGTTCCCGATGCTCGCCCCGGCCGAGAAAAACCCAGTCCGCCTTGTCGGCCTGGATTCCCCTCTGGGTCCGTTCGTACATCTCGGAATCATCAGCCAGCAGAAAGCCGGCCGGCCCCACCGAGCCCATGGTTTGCTGCAGCATGCGACGGTTGAGGTCGGGGGCTCCCTTGAATTGCAAGGCGGTGACGTGCTGGACGGTTTCGTCGACGCTGACCGGTTCGATCACGAACATCTGGATCTCGGCGACGAACAGGTTCGGGAAGATCATGACGTGCGGCGTGCCGTCGATCATGATCTCGCGCGCCTTGGCGTCGCCGTAGGCCGCATTCATCTTCGCGACGTAGTCCGGCAGCTTTTCGGCCGTCGTACCGAACCAGCTGAGCGGTTGTCCGCGCTTGCGAAATTCGGGCCGCAGGTCGACCTCGGTGTGGCCGTTGCCGTAGTCTCGCGTGACCGCCGTGGACTTCGCGCCGTACAGCGATCCAATGGCGCTGTCGGCGACGCTGAAGATCGAGGAATGGACGAAGGCCGGATGATAGCCGTCCGTCTCGTTCTCGAGGACGAATTTCCAGTTTGCCTTGGTTCGGTGCTTGAGAAAGCCGGCGGTGATCTCGACCTGGCCTTCCGGCGAGGTCATGACCAGACGGTCGAGCGTCTCCGCGGCGCCGCCGAGATGCTGCGCGAGGGAGGGGCCTTGTTCGGCGAAGGAGCCGAAGACGAAACCCCGGTACGATTCGACGCGCGGCACCCGGCCGAGACCAAGAGTGGTCTTGTCGAGACCTTCGTACCCGTCGGGGAACGCGTATCCGACCAGGCGGCCGTCACTGCCGAAGTTCCATGAATGGAAGGGGCAGGTGAAAGTCGGGGTGTTGCCTTTTTCGCGCGCGCAGACCTGGTTGCCGCGGTGGGTACAGCGGTTGAGCAGCAGGTGGATCGCGCCGTTCGCGTCACGGGTCATGAGGATCGGCTGCAGCCCGATCGACTTGGCGACGTAGTCGTGCGGGTTCGGGATCTCGCTCTCGTGACCGACATAGACCCAGGTCCGGTACCAGATCTGCTCAAGCTCCTGCGCGAAGATCGCCGGGTCGCGATACAGGCTGCCGTGAACGCGGTTCTGGTGAATCAGGTCTCCCCAACGCGGCAAGGTCGCGATCATGTTCATGCTGCTGTTCCTCGGCTCCGCCCATGGTTTCTGTTGGCCCGGTCTAATGATAAACCGGACAATCGGCTTATTATTAATGGATGCAGGAGCCTTTGGAAATTGATGCAGATCAAAGCCAGTGGCGGAATCCCGCGCCAGCCGCCCCGGCAGCGCACCTATTTGTCGGTGGCACGATCGGTGGCGAATTGGGGAAACAGTTCCGCGACGATGGGCCCATCGGCGCGCCACGAATGGCACCCATCGAGAAAAAACGGCGGGTCGCTGGCGTCGCGCTGGTCTTTGAGCGCGCTGCGTCCGTCGGGGTTCCTGCCATAGGACACCGTCTGATACAGCGTCGTCACCGCCGGACCGAGCAATTCCGCCAGGTGGGTGCAGGTCTCGAGCCGCGGGATCTTGCGCCTGACCTGCTCGCGCCAGCCGGCTGCGATCCGCAGCCCGACCAGGCGCTGCACCACGGGCTCGACCTCGATGCAGGTTGGAAACGGCGTCGAACGCATCCGGGTTTCTGCCTCGCGAATGACGAAGCTGTCGTCGACTGTCAGGCGTAGGCTGATGTCGTGAACGGGATCGCCCGGCTGGATTTCGCCGCGGAACGGGGCGCGTTGCGCGTAGGGCTTGGTATCCACGAGCCGGACCTCGGCTTCCCAGAGCCCGTCGTCGCGCAGGTACGCCGCGCATTCGATCGTTCGTCGATGCATCAGGCGACGGTCACCGGTCTGATCGGGGTGTGGCATCAAGTTCTGTCCTTGCTGGCAAAGATCGTGTCGCGCGCACGTGTCGGACCACTGAACGCCATCGTCGTCGGTACCGCGAGAGGCCCGCGCTCGCCCATGAACCTTACTGCCCGACCGCCGCGCAATTTGCTTCCGATAATTTGACCGGTTATCCGGATTATAGTAGATGGGGTGCCCCTGACAATGCGCGAAATGAGGCTGGTCGGAGGGGCGAGGCCGCACCCTGCGATCGGTTGCGACATTCCAGGAGAGCCAAGGTGATCCCCCGCACGATCTTCTCCGAAGAGCACCGAATTTTCCGGGCCCAGTGCAGGGCGCTGTTCGAAAAGGAGTTCGTTCCGTGCCACGATCGCTGGGAGCGTGAAGGCATTGTCGAGCGGCGGGCCTGGACGCTGATGGGCGAGGCCGGGCTGCTGTGCACCTCGGTGCCCGAGCAAT
>JBKQQE010000058.1:0-5268 GCA_052326245.1 Xanthobacteraceae bacterium
GCCGGACGACAAGCGGGCGCTGATGCTGGCGAAGCTGTCGCTGGCGCTGGCCAACCTGGTCGGCGATCCGGCCAAGATCAACGCCGCCGTCGCCGCCGCGGCCCGGGACCTGTAGCGCGGGGGCCATCAGATTTCGGCATGCGGAGCCGTCCTCAACCTCCCTCGACCAGGCGCCGGATCATCGGCAGCGCCTGCTCGACACACGAGCGACCTTCGGCAATCGCTTCATTCGCCCGGTTGAATTCCATCAGGCCGATGTGCCGCAGCCGCGGCAGCAGCATGACGTGGGGCGGCTCACCGGCGAGGCGGGTGCGGGTGATCTGGTCCTGCATGACGTTGATCGAATTGGCGAGCACCTCGAAATAGCCAGGGCTCGCGGGCCCGTGCGAAAGCAGACCGGAGGCCATCTGCGTGGCCTGCTCCCGGAAGCCGGCCGGCAGCTGGCCCAGCATGCGGGTGATGAATTCCACGGGCACCGGCGGTGACGGCGCCGCGACGACCGGCTGGTCGGGCTCGCTCTGAAACCTGCGCCCCAATATATCGCCGTTGAGGTTGACGGCGATGATGATCTCCGCGCCCAGCGCCCGGCATACCGACACCGGCACCGGATTGCACAGGCCACCATCGACGAGCCATTTCTCGCCGCTCTTGACCGGACCGAAGATGCCCGGCAGGGAGATCGAGGCGCGCACCGCCTCGTCGAGCGGCCCGGTCTCGAACCATATTTCCCGGCCCGTCACCAGATCGGTCGCCACCGCGGCGAACCGCTTGGCGCAGGCCTCGATTGCCTTGGTCATGCCGAACCGATTCAGGAATCCGGTGACCAGATTTCCGCCGACCACGCCGCCCCCGGCGAGCCGCACATCCACCAGGGCGATGATCTCCCGCCAGGTCGCCGTCTCCGCCCATTGCCGCAAGCCGTCGAGCCCGCCGGCGACGTAAGCGCCGCCAACGAGTGAGCCCATGGACGTGCCGCAGACCACGTCGGGTTCGATGCCGGCCTCGTGCAGCGCATCGATGACGCCGATATGGGACCATCCGCGGGCGGAGCCGCTGCCGAGCGCGAGGCCGATGCGGGGACGGGTCATGGCGATCCTGTCTGGCAGATTGGCAAAGGACGAGCCCTATCGGATCGGGACCTTATCGCCACCGTTCGTCACGCGCCACACCGCATTCCGCGGCCCCGGCCGGTACGGGACCTCGTCACCCCTGGACCGGTGCCGTCATACAATGGCTCACTTCGGCGGGTTCGGCACGTCCGGGTGAGATAGGCGGAAGCAAAGCCCATTCATGATGACGTCCGCACCCAGGTGGACATGGCCAACTATCGGTCAAAGCTGGCGGCTTCGGCCGCGGCTACAAATGAATTTTGCTTTTCAGGCGGTACGTACCGAGTCGAGAAAGACACCTACGTCTCGCTTCAATCTGCTGCTGTTATTGGCAAGCGACTGTGCAGCTGACAACACCTGGGCGGAGGCAGTTTCCGTTTCGACGGCGCCCTGCTGAACATCGAGGATGTTGGCGCTGACTTTCATGGTTCCTTCCGATGCCTGCTGCACATTCCGGGAAATTTCTCGCGTTGCTGCTCCCTGCTCTTCCACCGCGGAAGCGATGGTCGATGCGATTTCCGACATTTTTCCAATCGTATTGCCTATATCCCTGATGGCCGCCACGGATTCATCGGTTGCCATCTGAATGCTGTTGATCTGTTGGCTGATTTCCCCGGTTGCTCGCGCGGTCTGCTCAGCCAGCGCCTTGACCTCGGATGCCACCACGGCAAAACCGCGACCGGCTTCGCCGGCGCGCGCTGCCTCAATGGTGGCGTTGAGAGCCAGCAGGTTGGTTTGACCAGCGATATTATTGATCAAATCCACCACGTCGCCGATCCGGCTTGCCGCCTTCGACAGTTCTCCAACACGGTCGTTGGTATGCCGCGCCTGCTCCACCGCACTGCTTGCGATCCTGGCCGCATCCTGCACTTGCCGACTGATCTCATTGATCGACGATGCCATTTCTTCCGTGGCCGATGCAACCGACTGAACATTTGCGGACGCCTCCTTCGAAGCGGTCGCAACCAGGGTCGTCAGCTTCTCCGATCGCTCGGCTGAAGCCGTCAGCATCCCGGCCGAAGCCTCCAGATTGCTCGATGACGATGTGACGGTCTCGATGATCTCACCAACGGCTGCCTCAAAATTGTTGGCCAGCGTGATGGTCGCAGCCTTTCTTTCCGCCTCGGCTTTCGCCACATCGTCGATGTCCACCAGGGATCCACAGGCCCGTCTCGGCTTGCGATTGGCATCCAGAACGACGCCGCCTGTCGCCCGGAACCAGCGGTAGCTCCCGTCCTTGACCTTCAGGCGATACTTGATGTTGTAGCCGATTCCGGTCGAACAGGTGGCTCCGAAGGCGGCAAAAGTGGCCTCCCTGTCGTCCGGGTGCAACCGATCGGACCAGGACTGAACCACATCGGGAAATTCAGCCTGGGTTGTGTAGCCGCAGAGGCGACGGAATTCAGGCGACCACGTCCAGCGCGCCTCCGGATGCATCGCGTCTCCCTCATGAAAGATCGCATCCCAAAGTCCTATTCCGGCATGCCGAGCCAACGTGTCGAGCCATTCCGCCTTGCTGACGAGTTCAACTTTCGACGATTTCCATCTGCCCAGCATGGTGCTTTCCATTCGCGAACGGCGACGGCACGGGGCCGTCTTCCGCAGGTTTCCGACTTCAACCGAGATAGAGTTGCAACAAGAGGTTAACTCCGTCCTCGTCGACTTTAACTTGCGTCGCCCTTGTCGCGGTCCTTTGGCGGTTTGACGACACCACCCGGATGATCTCTGCTGTCGCTGTTAGCTCAACGATCCGAGTCTTTGCAATTCCTCAAGATCGAAGACCTGCAGGAAGCCGTCCGATAATTCGGCAATATTGCGACTGCGGAAATGACTCAGAACCCGGCTGACATGGACCGAGGTAAGCCCGACAGCATCGCCGATATGGCGGTGGCGCAACGGAAGACGGTAGCGGTGTTCGTGGACGATGCCCTGGTCGCCGATCCTCCGCATGAGGTGTAGGAACAGATATGCGATGCGTTCCACTGCCGAGCGCTGGCCGAGCACGGTCAGCATCTCATCCGCCGTCCCGGTTGCAGTGACGCAGACGTTTGCGAGGGCCGTCGAAAGATCGGCGTTGGGGTGGCGTCGCGAGAGGATTTCCGCGCGTCGAAATCCGCGGAATTGAATCTCCGTCAGCGCCTTGACAGAGAAGTGGAACCGTTCCGAAAACACGGTTGCGATGGAGAACAGATCTCCGGGGAGCAGGAAATTCAATATTTGCCTGCGGCCATCGGACAGCTGGAAGAACCGAAATGCCCAACCGCTGCACAGCACGAACACATCCTCGGAGGTTGTGTTTTGCGTGACAACCTGTTCGCTTGCGTGGGCCATTCGGAAGCGGCGGCAATCTGCTTGCCGGGGTAGATGCAATTCGCTGGACGTGTTTTGCAGCAGCGCGCCGCAGATGCCGAGACTGTGTGGGCAGGTTACGCAAAGCGAAGCGGTTTGCATCCAGCAGATCCCGACGGAGTGACGAACTCAATGCAAGACGCCCCTCCTTTCTCGGCCGGAGGACCAGGCTGACTGGCATTGCACATCGCGCGGTCGCACGGCGCGTTCTCGACATTCACCGTTCGTGATCGACCTCATTTCGTCGATCGAATCGTGCGACGCCTGCCTTGATGCACGGTGGCAGCGGCAGTTGTCCAATACCTCGATACGGAGCCTTCGATACTTTCAGAGTATAGTTGTCGCTGTTGATGTTGGACGCCTGGCCCACTAGCAAATCATGGAAACGGGAATTCCAGGGCCCTTCCAGTTCCCAGTATGAGGATACCTCCGATGGAGCTACGGCATCTTCGCTATTTCATCGCGGTCGCCGAGGAGCTGAATTTCAGCCGCGCCGCTGAACGGCTGGGTATCAACCAGCCGCCGCTCAGCTTGCAGATTCGCCAGCTGGAGGAGGAAATCGGCGCGTCGCTGTTCCATCGCGGCGCCCGAGGCGTCGAACTAACCGACGCCGGAAAACTGCTGCTCGAGGAAGCTCGCGCCATTCTTGGCCAGGTCGAGGCGGCGAAAACCGACGTGAGACGGCGCGCCCGCGGCGAAACCGGGCAAATCGAGATTGGCTCGGCCAGCGGGACCTATTTCCATCCGCTCGTTCCGGCGATCGTCCGTGAATACGGAATGCAGTATCCGAACGTTGTTGTTGCTCCTCAAGCGAGCCACACGGCCCTGCTGGTCGCGCGACTGCGCGCCGGACTGGTCGACGTTGCCTTCATCTGGCTGCCGATCGGCGACGCCGACGGTCTTGCGATCGAGCCGCTGGTTGACGAAGACACGGTGATCGCCTTGCCGGCCGGACATGCGCTGAGCGGTATGGCTTCCGTGCCGCTGGCGGCCCTCGCCAGGGAGACCTTCCTGCTGTTTCCCCGTGCGCTGCAGCCCGACGCCCATGACTTGATCATCGCGGCGTGCCATCGTGCCGGGTTCGATCCGGCGTTCGGACAAGAGGCCCCGGACATCGTGTCCAGCATTCCGCTGGTGGCGGCCGGCCTGGGCGTGTCGATCGTGCCGCGGTCGATCGGCCGAATCCTGGACGATGGCGTCCATTATCTTCCTATCGAAGGGGATGCGCCGCGCGTGAAAATCTGTCTGGCGCATCGGCGCGATGACACCTCGCCCGCGGTGCGGAATTTTGTCGCCATCGCGCACCGCACGATACGAACCATAGCGCAAAAGCGGAGCAACGATAATGTGATCGAGGTCGAAAACACGAACGAACCGCTGCGCTGACGTTTGCTCGCGCCACGCGCCTTGCGCCCCAAGTCAATCCCGCCACACGCGTCCGCCCGCCGGTACGGCGCGCCGGTCCGTCAGCTCCCGACCGGAGCCAGCGCGTTCGACAGCTTTTCCAATGCCAGCAAGAATTCACGGCGTACCGATTGCGCCAGGCGCCGCAGTTCTTCGCGAACCTCGGCATCCTGGATGCAATGAGCGATCCGATCGATATCCCGGAGGCCTTCGCCAAGCTCCTGGACCGAGGCCATAAACACCTCGACATTCTTCACCTGCATCGTCTGGAAAGCTTCGATCCGAGTCACGATCTCAGATTGCGGCCGTTGCCTGGCCGCAAGAAATTCCACCACCTCGCCCATATTCCCCTCCAGACGACCGACAACCTCACCAAGCTGCCCTGGCCAGCCCCCTGTGGTCGCGT
>JBKQQE010000059.1:0-14871 GCA_052326245.1 Xanthobacteraceae bacterium
GATCCCGGGATAGCTGGCCACCAGCGCCGGCCATTTGGCTTTCGCCTCCTGCACCCGGTTTTCACCGAACACCCGCTGGCCCGCGGCAATCACCGGCACAATCGCCTCCGCCTCGAAGGTTTTCGACACCGCGATCAGCGTCACCGACGACCGCTCGCGGCCGGCCTCCTTGCAGGCTTTCGCGATCTCGCGTTCCACCGCGCCAAGCCCGGTTGGTAAAGAAGCGGTTTCCGTCATCGTGAGTGCACCTGGTACCCTGTTTTCGTCGACCGCATCCCCCCGCGCGAACGTCGAATTTCGACAGGGACAGCGCAAATCCCGGATTTGCCATTCGTTAGGATCGATCAAAGTTTAGCGATTGTTGGAAAGTGTTTTTGAGTGCTGCTGCCCCATTGTAGCGCCGGGGCAGGGGGAAATCATTGCAATGATATCGCACAGATTCAGCGAGAGGGTGGCCAGATTCAAGGCGTCATTCGGGATTCGCGCGCGCCTCGTGGTGCTCGCCCTGATCCTGGTGGTGCCGCTGATGATGGACCGCGTTCTCGTGCTCGAGAACACCCGCGCCAACCGCGTCGAGATGGCCACCAACGAGCTCACCAAGCTCGCCCAGCAGAGCGCCATCGCGCAGCGCGAGATGATCTCGTCGATCGAGGCGATGCTGCGCTCGGCCGCCTATATCCACTCCGCATCCGAACAGACCGGCCGCGGCTGCGCGATCCTGCGCGCCAGCCTCAGGATCGAGATGCCGTGGATCAGCAGCCTTTCGGTGGTGGCGCCGAGCGGGCGCATCGCCTGCTCGACCGCGACCAATTATACGGGGCTGAACATCAGCGACGCGCCGTACTACCAGAAGACCCTGGAGAGCCGCGGCTTCGTCCTCAGCGACCTGATCTTCAACCCGGCCACCAAGAAGCCGATGCTGCTGGCGAATTATCCGACCGCGGTGGCGGACGGCGAGACCCCCTGGGTGATCGTCGCCGGCATCAACCTCGACTGGATGGGCCGCCTGATGAGCGGACTGGGCGAGCGCCCCGGCACGCAGGCGTTCCTGCTCGACAGCAAGGGACTGGTGCTCGCCGCCCAGCCGGCCGACCAGGACGCCGTCGGCCAGCCCTTTACCGGGGCGGGCAGCGGACCCGACGCGGCAGGCTCCGCGCTGCACACCGTCAAGGGGGTGAAACGTCTGACGGCGTCGGCGGCGATCCCCGGCACCGACACCCGCGTCGTCGTCAGCATCGACCACGACGTCATGCTGGCGCCGATCAATCACGCGCTCGAAAAGGCCTATCTGCAGCTCGCCTGCGTCAGCCTGCTGGCGCTGATCGGCGCCTGGTTCGTCGCCGAGCAGTTCATCATCCGACCGATCCGGCTGATGACGACCATGGCGAATCGTTTCGGCCAGGGCGACCTCACGGCGCGGGCCAGCGGCAGCGGCCTGCCGTCCGAGTTCAGGCCGCTGGCCGTGGCCTTCAACTTCATGGCGGCGCAGCTGGCGGAGCGCGAGCGCGACCTGATCGCCAACAACGACCGGCTCACGGTGATGGCGTCGGTCGACTTGGTGTCGGGCCTTGCCAACCGGCGCGGCTTCCAGAGCCGGCTCGAATTCGAGTGGATCAAGCTGCATCATCTGGGCAGCTCGCTGGCGCTGATGATGATCGACGTCGATCACTTCAAGCTGTTCAACGACAGCTACGGTCATCCGGAAGGCGACGCCTGTCTCGGCCGCGTCGGCCAGGCGCTGGCCGCCATCGCCGCCCAGACCCAGGGCTTCGCCGCGCGCTACGGCGGCGAGGAGTTCTGCCTGATGCTGCCCGGCGTCGATCGCGCCCGCGCGGTCGAGGTCGGAGAGATGGTGCGCAACGCGGTCGAACGGCTGGGGATCGCCCATGCCATGACCCGGACCGGCTGCGTCACCGTCAGCGTCGGCGTCGCCCTGATGGCGCCGCGCGCCGACCAGAGCGCCGCCGATCTGATCGAAGCCGCCGACGCCGCGCTGTATGCCGCCAAGCATCGCGGCCGCAACCTGGTGGTGGAGCACGACCGGATCGAGGTCGCCGCCCCCGCGCTGTCGCCGGCAATCTGAGCCGCGCCCTGGCGCCGCCCTCGCCCGATGGCGGCGGCAGCGGGCCACCGGCGGCGAAACCGGCGGCCGACCCGCCGCGGGCGGCCCGGTATCCCGCGCTCAAGCGTTGACCCCGCCGCGTCTTTCATGTCCTAGTGGCGCCGATTTGCGGGCCCGGAGACGGGTCCCTCAGGTCGAAATGCCACTAGAATCACATGCTTGCTAGTGCTCTTCCGCCACCGCGGTTCGTGCCCAGGAATGCCGCGACGACGCACGAATTTCGAAAGCCAGAGCACTGGTCGGCCGCCCTTCACGAGCCGAACCAGTTTCCGACAGCCCATGAGCAACGAACGTTACAACGCCCGCGAAGTCGAGCCGCGCTGGCAGCGCCAGTGGGACGACCTGGCGATCTTCGCCACCCGCAACGACGACCCGAAGCCGAAATACTACGTGCTCGAGATGTTCCCGTATCCGTCGGGACGCATCCATATCGGCCACGTCCGCAATTACACCCTCGGCGACGTGATCGCGCGCTACCGCCGCGCGCAGGGCTACAACGTGCTGCATCCCATGGGCTGGGACGCTTTCGGCCTGCCCGCGGAGAACGCCGCGATCGAGCGCAAGGTGGCGCCGAAGGCCTGGACCTACGACAACATCGCCGCGATGAAGAAACAGCTTCGCACCATGGGGCTGTCGCTGGACTGGTCGCGCGAGTTCGCGACCTGCGATCCCAGTTACTACAAGCACCAGCAGAAGATGTTCCTGGACTTCCTGAAAGCCGGGCTTGCCGAGCGCGAGAAGCGCAAGGTGAACTGGGATCCGGTCGACATGACCGTGCTCGCCAACGAGCAGGTGATCGACGGCCGCGGCTGGCGCTCCGGCGCGCCGGTGGAACTGCGCGAGCTCACGCAGTGGGTCTTCAAGATCACCAAATACTCGCAGGAGCTGCTCGACGCGCTGGATACGCTGGAGCGCTGGCCCGACAAGGTGCGCACCATGCAGCGCAACTGGATCGGCCGCTCCGAGGGTCTCCTGGTCCGCTTCGCGCTCGATCCGGCGACGACGCCCGGTGGCGACGCCGAGGTGGAAGTTTTCACCACGCGGCCCGACACGCTGTTCGGCGCCAAGTTCGTCGCGCTGTCGCCCGATCATCCGCTCGCCGCCGCCGCGGCCAAGAGCAATCCGGCGCTGGCTGCCTTCATCGAAGACTGCCGTCGCACCGGCACCGCGCAGGAGGCGATCGACACCGCCGAGAAGCAGGGCTTCGACACCGGCATCAGGGCCGTGCATCCGTTCGACGCGACCTGGAAGCTGCCGGTCTATGTGGCCAATTTCGTGCTGATGGACTACGGCACCGGCGCGATCTTCGGCTGCCCGGCGCACGACCAGCGTGACCTCGACTTCGTCAACAAATACGGACTCGGCAATACCCCGGTGGTGTGTCCCGAGGGCCAGGACCCGGCGCAATTCGTCATCAGCGACACCGCCTATGACGGCGACGGCCGCATGGTCATTTCGCGCTTCCTCGACGGCATGACCATCGCCGAGGCCATGGAGGAGGTCGCAAAACGGCTGGAAGCCGCGACGCTCGGCCAGCGCCCGGTCGCCAAGCGCCAGGTCAACTTCCGGCTGCGGGACTGGGGAATCTCGCGCCAGCGCTACTGGGGCTGCCCGATCCCGGTGATTCACTGCCCGACCTGCGAGGTGGTGCCGGTGCCGGAAGCGGACCTGCCGGTGGTGCTGCCGGAGGACGTGAGCTTCGACAAGCCGGGCAACGCGCTCGATCATCATCCGACCTGGAAGCATGTCGCCTGCCCGAAATGCGGCGGCAAGGCCCAGCGCGAGACCGACACGATGGACACCTTCGTCGATTCGTCGTGGTACTTCGCGCGCTTCACCGATCCGTGGAACGAGAAGGCGCCGACCACGCGCGCGGTGGTGGATCGCCTGATGCCGGTGGATCTGTATATCGGCGGCGTCGAGCACGCGATTCTGCATCTGCTGTACGCGCGCTTCTTCACCCGCGCCATGAAGGCCACCGGCCATGTCGGGCTGGACGAGCCGTTCGACGGCATGTTCACCCAGGGCATGGTGGTGCACGAGACCTACCGCAAGGCCGACGGAACCTGGGCCTCGCCCGACGAGATCAGGATCGAAACCACCGGCAACGACCGCCATGCCAGCCTGATCGCGACCGGCGAGGAGGTCAGCATCGGCGCGATCGAGAAGATGTCGAAGTCGAAGCGCAACACCGTCGACCCCGACGACATCATCGCCACCTACGGCGCCGACACCGCGCGCTGGTTCATGCTGTCGGACTCGCCGCCCGATCGCGACGTGATCTGGAGCGAGGAAGGCGTCAAGGGCGCCAGCCGTTTCGTGCAGCGGCTGTGGCGGCTCACCAACGAGTCCGCCGCGATCGCCAAGTCCGCGCCGGCGCTGCGTCCCGCGGCGTTCGGCGCCGATGCCCTGGCGCTGCGCAAGGCCGCCCATGGCGCGCTCGACAAGGTCTCGGCCGGCATCGAGAAGCTGCATTTCAACGTCTGCCTGGCGCATATCCGGGAATTCGCCAACGGCCTGGCGGACACGCTGGCCCGGCCGGCTGCGCCCTCGCCCGACCTGGCGTGGGCGATCCGCGAAGCCGCGGTCATCCTTGTTCAACTTTTCAGCCCGATGATGCCGCATCTGGCCGAGGAATGCTGGGCGGCGCTGGGGGAAGGCGGCCTGGTTTCGGAGGCAAAATGGCCGAAAACCGAGCCGGAATTGCTGGTCGAGGACACAATTACGCTCCCGGTCCAGGTTAATGGACGCAAGCGCGCGGATGTGACGGTGGCCCGAAATGCCACCAATACGGAAATAGAAGCTGCCGTTTTGGCCCTCGATGAGGTAAAACGGAGCCTCAATGGGGCCCCCCCGCGCAAGCTGATCGTTGTTCCTCAGAGGATCGTGAATGTCGTGGTTTGATCTGCGCCTCGCCAGCGTCACCGGCCGGCTCGCGATCGTTGCGGTGCTGGCGGGGCTCACCGCGGGGTGCTTCCAGCCCATGTACGCCGCGCGCACCGACGGCAAGCCGGCGCTGCGGGAGCGGCTCGCCGGTGTCGAGGTGCCGCCGCTGAACTATCCCCAGGCCTCCCGCGAAGCCCGGGTCGGCCTCAACATCCGCAACGCGCTGATGTTCAGCCTGTATGGCGACGGCGCCGGCGCACCGGCCACCCACCGGCTCTTGATGAAGCTGACGACCACGCGCAATTCGCTCATCGTCGACCCGGCCACCGCGTTGCCCGAATTCGAGAACTACGGCATCGACGTGATCTACGAGCTGCGGGACAACGCCACCGACAAGGTGGTGATGACCGGCACCACCTTCGCGCGGGTTTCCTACGACATCCCGGGCCAGGAACAGCGCTTTGCCAAATCGCGCGGCCTGCGCGACGCCGAGGACCGCGCCGCCAACACCATCGCCGAAAACATCTCGGCGCGCCTCGCCTCGTTCTTCTACGCGGGCACCTGAACAGGGACACGCTTCCTTGGCCGCACTGAAGGGCAGGGAGATCGACAGCTTTCTCGCAAAGCCCGATCCCGCCCGCCCGATCATCCTGCTCTACGGTCCCGACAGCGGGCTGGTGCGCGAGCGCGCCGAGGCCCTGATGGCGTCGGCGGTCGACGATCCCGCCGATCCGTTCTCGCTGATCCGGCTCGACGGCGACGAACTCTCCGCCGACCCCGCCCGGCTCGTCGACGAGGCCATGACGATTCCCCTGTTCGGCGGTCGTCGCGCGATCCGGGTCCGCGCCGGAACCAAGAATTTCGCCAGCGGCGTCGAGACCCTGGCCGCGATGCAGCCGAGGGATTGCCGCATCGTCATCGAGGCCGGCGAGCTGCGGCCGGATTCGCCGCTGCGCAAGGCCTGCGAACGCGCCGCCAATGCGGTCGCCATCGCCTGCTATGCCGACACCGCGCGCGACCTCGCCCGCCTGATCGACGACGACATGCGCGCCTTCGATCTTCGGATCGCGCCGGACGCCCGCGCCGCGCTGGTCGAACTGCTCGGCGCCGACCGCCAGACCTCGCGCAACGAGATCCGCAAGCTCGCGCTCTACGCCCGCGGCGAGCGCGAGGTCACGCTGGCGCACGTGATGGCGGTGGTGACCGACGCCTCCGCGCTCGCGCTCGACGGCATCGTCGACGGTGCCTTCGCCGGGCGGCCGGCTGATGTCGACACCGCGTTTGCGCGGGCCATGGCGGCCGGCACCTATCCGGGCGTGATCATCGCCGCCGCGCAACGCCAGGCCGCGCAGCTGCACAAGGCGCGGTTGTCGGTCGATGACGGCACCGGCGTCACGGCGGCGGTGGACAGCAACTTTCCGCGGTTGCATTTTTCCCGCAAGCCGGCGGTCGAGGCGGCGCTGCAGAATGCGAGCACGGCGCGGCTCGCGACCACCATCGGCCAGCTCGCCGACGCCGCCTTCGAGATGCGCAAGCAGGCGCGGCTCGCGGCCCCGATCGCGCACCGCACCCTGCTGTCGATCGCGGTGGCCTCGCGCCGGCGCGGGTAGAAGGCGACGCGCGTGGCGGATCCTGTCTCCTCATGGTGAGGAGGCGCGCTTGCGCCGTCTCGAACCATGAGGCCATCGAGTCCCTTTGGCCTCATCCTTCGAGACGCGGCGAAGACGCCGCTCCTCAGTTCTCAGGATGAGGAGCAGGCATCGAGATCAGGGATCGCTGTGCGATGTCGGCCGTCCGCAATGAGTCGGAGAACAGGCCGCCGGCTCCCTACTGCCCCGACGCCAGCCGGCGCATGATGTCGTCGAGCTGATCGAGATCGCCGTAGCGGATCTGGACGATGCCGCCGGGGTCGCGGTGCTCGATGCTGACCTTGAGCCCGAGCGCATCGCTGATGCGCTTCTCCAGCGCCAGCGTGTCGGCATCCTTCGCGGCCTTGCCGGCGCGCGCCTTCTGCGGCTTGCGGGCGGGAACGCCCTCGGCATGGGCGAGCGCCTCGGTCTGGCGAACGCTCAGGCCCTCCTCGACGATGCGCCGCGCCGCGGCCGCCGGATCGGGCACGCCGATCAGGGCGCGGGCGTGGCCGGCCGACAGTTCGCCGGAGGCGATCAAGGCCTGGACCTCGTCGGGCAGCCTGGTCAGCCGCATCATGTTGGCGACATGGCTGCGGCTCTTGCCGACCACCTTGGCGATCTCTTCGGGCGTGCGCTTGAATTCGTCGGCGAGCGCGTGATAGCCGCGCGCCTCTTCCATCGCGTTGAGATCCTCGCGCTGCACGTTCTCGATGATCATGATCTCGAGCGCGTCGGTGTCGCTGACCTCGATGGCGACGATCGGGACGTCATGCAGGCCCGCGCGCTGCGAGGCGCGCCAGCGCCGCTCGCCGGCGATGATCTCGAAGCGGTCGGTCGCGCCCTTGACCGAGCGCACCACGATCGGCTGGATCACGCCGTGCTCGCGGATCGAGGCCGCGAGCTCGTCGAGCTCGGCGTCCTCGAATGAGCGGCGCGGGTTGCGCGGATTGGCCTTGAGATACTCGATCGGGACGCGGCGCTGCGCGCGCGGCCGATCGACATGCGCCGCCTCGGTGCCGACATCACCGATCAGACTTGCCAGACCCCGGCCCAGCCGCGAGCGCGCCTCATCGGCCATCGCCATCTCCCTCGGATTCAACTTCGCACTCCACGCTCGACATTTGCTGCTGACTGGGCGGCGTCATGCCGCCGCGACGGGTTGTTTGCGGTGCGGACGAATTCAATGCGTCCGCAATTCGCGCTCGCGCTGGATCACTTCGGTGGCGAGCTTCAGGTAGGCCTCGCTGCCGACGCATTTGAGATCGTACACCAGCACCGGCTTGCCGTAGGACGGCGCCTCGGAAATCCGCACGTTGCGCGGGATCATGGTGTCGTAGACCTTCTTGCCCATGAACTGGCGCACGTCGGCGACCACCTGGTTCGACAGGTTGTTGCGCGAGTCGAACATGGTCAGCACGATGCCGTGGATCGACAGGTTGGGATTGAGCGTCGAGCGCACCTGCTCGACGGTCTGCAACAGCTGCGACAGGCCCTCGAGCGCGAAGAACTCGCACTGCAGCGGCACCAGGATCGCGTCCGACGCCGCCATGGCGTTGACCGTAATCAGGTTGAGCGATGGCGGGCAGTCAACCAGAACGTAAGTGTAGTCGTCGCCCTCGGCCTGGTTCTCGTTGAGCACCGCGAGCGCGTTGCGTAGCCGGAAGGCGCGGTCGCGGGTGTGGCCGAGTTCGAGCTCGAGCCCCGACAGGTCCATGGTCGATGGCGCGATGTGCAGCCGCGGCACCGCGGTCGGCACGATCGAATCACGCAGCGTCGCCTCGCCGACCATGACGTCATAGGTCGAGCAGTCGCGATGGCGGCGGTCGATGCCGAGCCCGGTCGAGGCATTGCCCTGGGGATCGAGGTCGACGATCAGGACCCGCTCGCCGATCGCGGCCAGCGCGGTGCCGAGATTGATCGCCGTGGTGGTCTTGCCGACGCCGCCCTTCTGGTTCGCCAGCGCGATGATGCGAGGCTGCAAGGTCGCCGCCTGGTCATCGC
The DNA here is from genome assembly GCA_052326245.1 of Xanthobacteraceae bacterium. GTDB lineage: Bacteria > Pseudomonadota > Alphaproteobacteria > Rhizobiales > Xanthobacteraceae > Bradyrhizobium_A. The sequence goes on from JBKQQE010000059.1 coordinate 8,641, forward strand.
TAACATATTGATTTTCATTAAGATTATCTGTCATTGGCAACCATCACGATGTCGGCGAATGCAAGGCTTCAGGGCGTGTTGCGCGACGCGATCTGGTCAAGCTCGACGATCCAGCCCGGCCCGGTGCGGCTTTGGTGCAGCCGCGGCGAGATATTCCAATATTTAGTAGCTTCCGTCAATTCAGACTCTACATCTTGACCCTTGAGGAACAAGGCCTTGGCGCCTTGCTTCATCAAAGGTTCCGCAAAGCCCAGCAGCACGTTAAGCGAAGCCAGCGCGCGCGCCGTTATGCAATCGACCGGCCCGCGAAAACTATCCACATAATCCCCGATGTCAGCCAGGTGGACGGTGCCGCGTCCGCCGCTGACACGCAGCGCCTCACGGAGAAACGCCGCCTTCTTGGCGTTGCGCTCCACCAAATGCACCATGGCGCCGTCGTGCTCGGCCATGGCGCAGGCCAGCACCACGCCCGGAAATCCGCCGCCGCTGCCGAAATCGACCCAGATTCTCGCCTGCGGCGCGAGTTCGAGCAGCTGCAGCGAATCGGCGATATGCCGGGTCCATAGCGTCGGCAGGGTCGACGGCGCCACCAGGTTGATCTTGGCCTGCCACTGCCGCAGCAGGTCGATGAAACGGTCGAGCCGCGCTTCTGTTTCACGTGAAACCGGCGTCAGCGCCAACGCGGCGCGCTTGTCGTCCGTGGGATCGCTTGCCATCGCTGCCAGCCCGGTCAGGCCGACGGCGCAGCAGCGCGGGCGCGGTCCTGGCGCCGCAGATAGGCAACCAGGATGGCGAGCGCCGCGGGCGTGACCCCGTCGAGCCGACCCGCCTGCCCGACCGTTCGCGGCCGCGCGGCGGCAAGCTTCTGGCGGGCCTCGTTGGAGAGGCCCGGCACCACCTCATAGTCGACCTGGGTCAGCAGCAGCCCCTCGTCCCTCCGGAAGGCCGCGACGTCGGCGCTCTGGCGGGCCACGTAGACATCGTATTTGGCGTCGATCTCCACATGACCGGCGATCAGGGGGTCGACTTGGCCGAGCTCCGGCCAGATTCGCGACAGCACCGCCCAGTCCAGCTCCGGATAGGCCAAGAGCGCGTAGGCGGTGCGGCGATTGCCATCGCGGTTGAGCATGACGCCGTGGCGCGCCGCTGCTGTCGGCGTCAGGTCCAGTGATTTTGCCAAGGCCTTGGCCGCCGCCAGCGCCGACATCTTGTCCCGGTGGTGGCTGGCGCGGGCGGCGCCGACGCAGCCCAACGCGATGCCGCGGTCGGTCAGGCGCTGATCGGCATTGTCGGCCCGCAGCGTCAGGCGATATTCGGCGCGCGACGTGAACATCCGGTACGGCTCGGTGATGCCGCGGGTCACCAGGTCGTCAATCATTACCCCGAGATAGCCGTCGGCGCGGTCGAACACGATCGCCGCTCCGCCCCCGGCGCGGCTGGCGGCATTGAGGCCGGCCACCAGTCCCTGGGCGGCGGCCTCCTCATAGCCGGTGGTGCCGTTGATTTGTCCGGCCAGGAACAGCCCGCTGACGCGCCTGGTCTGAAGCGTTGGATCGAGCTCGCGCGGATCCACATGGTCGTATTCGATGGCGTAGCCGGGGCGCACCATCCGGGCCTTTTCGCAGCCCGGGATCGTCGCAACCAGGGCTTCCTGCACCTCTTGCGGCAGCGAGGTCGAGATGCCGTTGGGATAAACCGTCGTGTCGTCAAGGCCTTCCGGCTCCAGAAAGATCTGGTGGCCATCGCGGTCGCCGAACCGGACGATCTTGTCCTCGATCGACGGGCAATAACGCGGGCCGCGGCTCTGGATCTGCCCCGAATACATCGGCGAGCGATGCACATTGGCCCGGATCACGTCATGGGTCGCCGGGGTGGTCCGGGTGATGCCGCACTCGATCTGGCGCGTGGAGATGCGGGAGGTCAGCACCGAGAACGGCTCGGGCGGCTCATCGCCCGGCTGCATCTCCACCGCGGTCCAGTCGATGGTGGTGCCGTCGAGCCGCGGCGGCGTTCCGGTCTTCAGCCGCCCCAGCGTAAAGCCGGCGCGCTCGAATGCACCCGACAGCCCCATGGCAGGCGCTTCACCGACCCGGCCGGCGGGCCAGGTGGTCTCGCCGAGATGAACCAGTCCCCGCAGGAACGTGCCGGTGGTCACCACCACGCTGCGGCAGGACAATTCGCGCCCATCCGCCAGCCGCACACCGGCGATGCGGCCCTGATCCAGGCACAAATCGTCGACCTCGGCCTCGAGGACGGTAAGGTTGGCGGTCTCGCGAATGGCGGACTGCATCGCCGCCGCATAGAGCTTGCGGTCGGCCTGGGCCCGCGGCCCGCGCACCGCCGGGCCCTTGCGCCGGTTGAGGACGCGGAATTGAATTCCGGCGGCGTCGGCCACGCGGCCCATCAGGCCATCCAGCGCATCGATCTCGCGGACCAGATGGCCCTTGCCCAGCCCGCCGATGGCAGGATTGCAGGACATCGCCCCGATGGTCGCGAAACGATGGGTGACAAGCGCGGTGCGGGCGCCCATCCGGGCAGCCGCCGACGCGGCCTCGCAACCGGCGTGGCCACCCCCGACGACAATGACGTCAAAGTCCTGGTTCATGGCGCTCAAGTGATTGATGGATGACGCCGATGTAGCGCGCTAATGCGAAAGCCGAAAGGCCAGGCTGCGAATAAAGCGCGAAATGTCGCAAATGACGCTGTTTCACGTGAAACGCCAATGATGTTTCACGTGAAACAGCACCCTCGCATCATTTGCCGATACAGAAGTCGCGAAAAATCACGTCCAGCACATCCTCGATGTCGACCCGCCCGATGAGCCGCCCCAGCGCGTGAATGGCGCTGCGAAGCTCCTCCGCGACCACCTCGATGCCGATCTCCCTGGCCGACACCGCCCGCCCCAGCGCCGCGGCGCAATCCGACAGCAGGCTGCGATGCCGGGCCCTGCTGATCAGGGCGGGTTCGCCGCCGCCGAACGTATCGCGCGCGAACACCACCAGGGCCGACAGCAGCTCCGCGACCCCGTCGCCGCGCGTGGCGGAGATATCGAAGACCCGCTCCCCGCCTCCCGTTCGCGTCTTTTCTTCAACGATATCAATCTTGTTCTTGACGGTCCACACCTCGGTGCCGGCAACGCCCGACGGTTGAGCCGGCGCCGACGCGTCGCATATCCAGAGCACCAGGTCGGCGGCCGACGCTCTCGCCTGCGCCCGACGGATGCCCTCCTGCTCAACCGGGTCCAGCGACTCGCGAATGCCGGCGGTGTCGAGAAGGGTGACGGGGTATCCCGCCAGATCGAGATGGACCTCGATCACGTCCCGGGTCGTGCCCGCGTGGGGCGACACGATGGCGGCGTCGCGCTGGGCCAGCCGGTTGAGCAGCGTCGACTTGCCGGCATTCGGTGGTCCGGCGATCGCCACCACGAGCCCGTCGCGCAGCCGCTCGCTGTGACCGGACGACTTAAGCGCCGCGTCAATGGCCGCCTTCAGCGCGCCGATCTCAGCCAGCGCCGGACTGAGAAGATCGTCGGGGACGTCGTCTTCGTCGGCGAAGTCGATCGAAGCCTCGATCAGCGCCGCGGCCTCGATGATCTGCCGGCGCCAGTGCTCGGCCCGCGCGCCGAGAAATCCCTGCAATTGCCGCAACGCCTGCCGCCGCTGCTGGTCGGTGTCGGCGTGGATCAGGTCATCGAGCCCTTCCGCGGCGGTGAGATCGAGCTTGCCGTTCTCGAACGCCCGGCGCGTGAATTCACCGGGCTCCGCGGGCCTGAACCCCTCGATTTGCCCCAGCGCGGCGAGCACCGCCGCCAGCACCGCGCGGCCGCCATGAACGTGGAATTCGACGATGTCTTCACCGGTGGCGCTGTGCGGAGCCGGAAACCACAGCGCCACCGCCTGGTCGATCGGATTGCCCGTCAGGTCATGCAGCGTCGCCAGCATGGCAACCCGCGGCGACGGCTGCCGCCGGCACATGCGGTCCAGCGCCTCACGGGCGCCGCGACCGGAAATTCGCACCATGGCGATGGCGGCCGGCGGCCGGCCCGAGGACAGCGCGAAGATCGTGTCGCGAACAATTTGCATTTACGCCCAGAACCTCACATCGTGGCAATCATTGAGGAAAGTTCGCCTTTCCCAATATGCTGCATTGCAGCATAGATTTGACGAGGATGCCTCGTGGCCCATATTGCATCGCACAATAACCGGCTTGGCGCTGAAACCAGTCCCTATCTGCTCCAGCACAGCCACAACCCGGTCGACTGGTGGCCCTGGGGGCCGCAGGCGCTCGCGGAAGCCCAGCGCACCCACAGACCGATCCTGCTCTCGGTCGGCTACGCCGCCTGCCACTGGTGCCACGTCATGGCGCACGAAAGCTTCGAGGACGAAGCCACCGCGGCGATCATGAACGAGCTGTTCGTCAATATCAAAGTCGATCGCGAGGAGCGGCCCGACATCGACCAGATCTACATGAACGCGCTGCACCACCTCGGCGAGCAGGGCGGCTGGCCGCTGACCATGTTTCTCACCCCCGAGGGCGCGCCGTTCTGGGGCGGCACGTATTTTCCGAAGCAGGCGCAATACGGCCGCGCCGCCTTCGCCGACGTGCTGCGCGAAGTCGCGCGGGTGTTTCACGCCGAGCCCGACAAGATCGCCCAGAATCAAACCGCGCTGGTGTCGCGTCTCGCGCAGCGCGCCCGCGCCCAAGGCCCCTCGAGCTTCGGCGTCGCCCAGCTCGACAGCGCGGCGACCTCGATCGCGCGTGCCACCGATCCGACCAATGGAGGCCTGCGCGGCGCGCCGAAGTTTCCGCAATGCGCGATGCAGGAATTCGTCTGGCGCGCCGGCGCCCGCAGCCGCGACGCGCGCTTCTTCGCCACCACCGAACTGGCGCTGACGCGGATGAGCGAGGGCGGCATCTACGACCATCTCGGCGGCGGCTACGCGCGCTACTCCGTCGACGACCGCTGGCTGGTGCCGCATTTCGAAAAGATGCTGTACGACAACGCGCAGATCCTCGATCTGCTCGCGCTCGACTACGCGCGCGCGCCCAATCCGCTGTTTCGCCAGCGTGCCGTCGAGACCGTGGGCTGGCTGACGCGCGAGATGACCACCACAGAGGGCGCCTTCGCCTCCTCGCTCGACGCCGACTCCGAAGGCGAGGAAGGCAAGTTCTACGTCTGGTCGCTCGCCGAGGTGCAGCGCCAGCTGTCGCCCGACGACGCGCGCCACTTCGCAACCATCTACGACGTCACCGCCGACGGCAATTTCGAGGGCCACACCATCCTCAACCGTCTCGACCACATCGGCGTCGGCATCGAGGAGGACATGCAGCTCGCGGCGATGCGCGAACGGCTGCTGGCCGCGCGCGGCGGCCGTGTTCGTCCCGGCCTCGACGACAAGGTGCTGGCGGACTGGAACGGCCTGATGATCGCGGCTCTCGTTCACGCCGCGTACGTGTTCGAGCGGCCCGACTGGCTGATCCTTGCAAGGACCGCATTCGACCGCATCGACGCGTCGATGACGTCGCCTGACGGCAGCGGCCGCCTCGGCCATTCCTGGCGCGCCGGCCGGCTCGTGGTGCCGGGACTGGCGTCGGACTACGCCGCGATGACCCGCGCGGCGCTGGCGTTCAACGAGGCCACTGGAGAGGCCGACTATCTCGACCATGCCGTCCGCTGGCAGCACGCGCTCGAGATCCACTATCTCGACGCCGAGACCGGCAGCTATTTCCTCACCGCCGACGATGCCGAGGGCCTGATCGTGCGGCCGCACTCCACCATCGACGACGCCATCCCGAATCATTGCGGCGTCATCGCCCAGAACCTGGTGCGGCTTTCCCGCCTTGCCGGCGACGCGATCTGGAGCGAGCGGCGCGACGCGTTGTTCGCGGCGCTGCTGCCGCGTGCGGCGGACAACGTGTTCGGACACCTGTCGCTGCTCAACGCGCTCGATCTGCACCTGACCGGCGCCGAGATTGTCGTCACCGGCGATGGCGAACGCGCGGATGCGCTGCTGGCCGCGGCGCGGCGGCTGCCCCATGCCACCACCATCGTGCTGCATGCCGTAACGTCCAACGCGCTCGCGGCCGATCATCCGGCACGCGCGATGCTCGACGCGGCCGGCGACACGCCCGCAGCGTTTCTCTGTCGCGGCCAGACCTGCTCGCGGCCGGTGACGGATCCCGCCGCGCTGGTCGACCTCGCGCGCGGACAATCGAGCTAGACTACGATGA
>JBKQQE010000060.1:0-3506 GCA_052326245.1 Xanthobacteraceae bacterium
AAGTCGCCACGCGGATCGTGGGCGTATTTGTTGGTGTCGAACACGTCGACGGCGCCGAACTTGCCGACCGTGATGACGACGCGATCGGAGGTCTGCGATCCGGAGAACTGGTTCGCGGCGGCGTCGAACTTCTGCTCCTCGCCGCCGAGATCGATGGTCTGGCGGATGAAGGCGCGCTGCAGCCGCACATAGGGATAGTCGGCGCCGACCTTGTAGGCTTCGCCCGAGGGGAAGCCGGCGGCGCCGACCGAGCCCGACAGGCCGAAGCCCTGGTCGATCTCCGGATTGATCCAGGCCTCCGCGCCCTGCCACAGCCGCATGCCGGCGAAGATGGTGTAGTCGAAGGTTTCGCGGCCGATGCCCGGCGCCAGCGAATTGGTGCCGCTGTAAGGCGCGCGAAACGGCGGATCGTATTGCTGGGTGTAGGTGGCCTGGGCGTGCAGCGCGAACCGGTCCATCTCCAGCGCGTCGGCGCCCTTGGCGAAGAAGTTACCGGCATCGGCGCCGTCGCCGATGTGGTAGTTGAAGCCCACCCGCACGCTTTCGAACACCAGGCTCGACTGGTAGAGCTGCCCCGCGGCGGCAAATGTTTCGGTATGGCTACCGAACCCGGTGGCGAGAAACTCCGCCTTCATGGTCCAGCTCTGCGCCAGCGGAATCTCGACGCCGGCGCCGGCGGCCCAGCCGAGCCGCCACAGCAGCGCGGTGTCGACCGTGCCGGCCGCCACCACGCCGTTGTCGATCTGGGTGCGCGAAACCCGGTCATAGGTCCAGGCCAGGCCGCCGGTGGCATAGACCATCCAGCTGTCGGCGGCGTAGCCGACGCGCGCCCGCGCCGTGCCGCCGTGGAACACGAACTCGGAATAGGTCGCCTGCCCCAACCCCGCCGACGCCACTGTCTGGCTGCCGCGGATCGAGGGCGGCAGATTGACGTCGGAATTGGGGAAGGTCTCGTCGATCTCGAAGCCGAGCAGCAGGTGCGAGGGCAGCACGTAGTTGTAGCCGCCCTGCAGGCCCTCCACATAGCTGCCGGTGCAGGCGAACAGATCGAATTTGAGCGGGAAATCCAGGGAGCCACCAAGCGGCGGCGCGCCGGCGGGCGTCGCCGTCCACGCCGAGCGGCCGGCGGTGAAACCCACATGGGCGCCCACATACCAGCCGGACCAGTCGTAGGCGGGCGAGGCCGGCGCGGGCCGCGCCTTCACTGGCATGGCGGGCTTCGGCTCGGATGGTGCCGCGCCTGCGACGTCGGCCGCGGTCGCCGACACCGTCGCCGCCAGCAGCACGGCAAGGCTCGCCACGCCGGAAAAGGCGGCGCCGGGGGCCTTGCGGGGGGCGGGGAGCAGTTTGGCAGACATCGACAATTCCTGGCACGCGGCACGGCGGTAAGGCTGGCTGAGGTGACTTCTTGCCCGACCGGTCATGACAGAACCATGACAGTCGCAACTAGTGTCCCGGTTCTGACGTTCGAGCAGCCGTAACAACCGATGGGGCGGATCGCAACTTCGATTCATCCGGCCCTGAGGGACGCGCTGGCGTCATGGCCACGCCCCGCCGGCGCCATTCATTCAGAAATTATACTCCACCCGCAGCAGCGCCTGCTGGCGCGTGAAGCTGGTGAGATCGAGCGGCCCCGGCACCGCCGTCGCGCGTCCCGCCACCTGGGTGCTCCAGGCGCCGGAGATCGCCAGCGTCTTCGACAGCTTGACGTAAGCATTGGGGCCGACGAACAGCGCCTGGCCGACCAGCGCGTCGAGGCCGAGCCCCTCGTATTTGCGAAGGTAGCGCGCCTCGGCGCCGACGAAGACCCCGGGCGAGAGCTGCGTCACCGCCGAGGCGGCGATGCCGGTCGTCGATTCGTGCTGCCACAGCGCCGTGACCCGCGACTGCTCGACTTCCGGGTCGTAGACGAGGTTGAGGGCCGCGAACAGCCGCCCCGCCACCAGTTCCCGGTCGAGCGCGAGCGTCAGCTCGCCGCCGAGATTGTCCACCGGCGCGCCGCTGATCTCGTCGGTCCGGTTCCAGTGCGGTTCGGCGCCGAGGGTGAGAGCGAACGGCGTACTCTCGCCGTCGAGCAGGCGGTAGCGGAATTCGCTGGCAAGGCCGTTGAAGGCGCCCTGACGGCGGTCGTCGAGGCCGCTGATCCCCGCGATCTGAAACATCGACACCGGCGCGCCGAGCTCGAAGCGGAAATTCTCGAACGGGGAGTATTCGAGGCGCAGCTGGTCCGAGAGCGCGGCGTACTGGCCGCCCTGCTTGCCCCATTGCCCCTGGGTCTGGTGTTCGAGTTCGCGCTCGCCGGCTTCGCCCACGCCGGCGCCCGCCGTAAAGCCGAAGATGAACTGGGTATCGACCTTGGTATCCGCCTCGCCGGCTTCGCCGGCGAGCGCCACGGCCGGACAGAGGCCGGCAAGCACGAAAACCAGCGCTACGTTACGGGTCATCGAGCTCCCGCACCGCCATAGCGCCGCATCACCGCAACGCGGGGGGCCCGGGCCGCGGGTGATCGCGCGATGCGACGAGGGGAAGGTGTGGCCTGGCACATACTGTGATTTATCGCAGTATGCCAAACGCCCGCGCAAACAGCATCTCCGGAGGGGCGGTTGCGACGCGGGACGCCACGGTTCCCCTCCCGGCAGGTTTGACCGAGAAGCGGTGCAGCGGGCTCGATTTCGCAGTATTTTGCCAGCATTGAACTTTCGCCCTTTGGCCGCCAAACTCTTCCAACAGAAGGAGAATCGATTCTCGAATGAGCTCGATGCGACGGTCGGAAACCCCGCCATCGCCTCCCCGCGCCGGCCTGTTATCTCCCCGACATGCCGAACCGATTTAAACATAGGTTGGAGACTGCGAACACCCAATGCATACAGCCGCCATCGACCTGAACCAGCGCCCCGGCTTCGGCGCCCTTGAGAAAGCCGGGGCGCGCGCGGCTGCAGCCGATTCCAGCACGGTCGACGAAGGCCTGGACACGGCATGAACGCGCCCCTGGGAAAGCAATCGGCGATCTCGCGGCTGATGGGTCTGTTGCGGGAGCCGCGGCACGACTACCGGCCCAGCACGCAGATCTTCCTCGACCTCAACGTCGACCGCATCACCGACGAGCTGCAGCTGGTCAGGATCGGGACCGAACGCGGCGCGGAAGACCGCCCGAGGACGGACGCGCAGACATTCGACGATATCGAGCATAAGATCATCGAGCGGATCGAGGCTCACAAGCAGGATGCGCATTCGGTGCATCTCGAACACCTCCATACCTATGACGAGCGGCTGATCGGGCTCAATTTCGAAGAGCGCTTCGCCGTGATTCAGCAGGCGGCGCCGGAAGCGGTGGGCGATTTCCGGGCCGAAGCCGCGCTCGGCCGGGACGAATTGTTCGGGCTGCGCAGGCGGCTGCACGATTCCGAACTGGAGCGCGAGCATTTCCGCAAGCGCCACAAGATCGTCCGACCCGCGCGGCTGTCGAGCACCGGCAAGACGCTGCTCAAGGTCGGCGTGCTGGCGGT
>JBKQQE010000061.1:0-3090 GCA_052326245.1 Xanthobacteraceae bacterium
CGGGCGCGCCGGCGCCGGCATCGGCGACGTAGCGAAACTCGATCTTCTCGAAATCGACCTGCACCACCTGGAATTCGCGGCACGGCACCAGCGCCTGCATGGCGTTGGCGTTCCACACCCGCGGCCAGACCCGCTTGCCGTCGCGAAACACGAAGGCGTGCCGGGTGCGCCCCAGCACCTGGGACAACACCGGCAGCGAGCGCCCGCAGGCACACGGCGCGGCATCGGCGATCGCCACGTCGCCGATGTCGTAGCGGATGAACGGCGTGGCGTAGTTGTACAGCCCCGTCACCAGCACGCGTCCCGGCTGCCCCGGCGCGACCGCGTGGCCGTCGTCGTCGACGATCTCCAGATGGGTCATTTCCGAGCAGACGTGATAGTGCGGCGTCGCCGGGCATTCGGTGGCGATAAAGCCGACCTCTTCGCACGAATAGATGCCGACCAGTTTTGCGCCGAGCCGTTGCGCGATCAGTTCGCGCGCGCCGGGCAGCACCGTTTCGGAGATGGCGAAGACCAGCTTGAAATCGAGCTGCCGCGCCAGCTCGGGCGAGGCTTCGTAGGCCAGCGCCAGCGCGTTCGACGGCAAGGTCAGCAGGTAGGGCGCCTTGTGCCGCGTCAGCCATTCGAGCTGGTTCTCGATCGCGGTGCGGATGTCCAGCCCGAACACCGGGGCGTCGGGGTCGGCCCATGACCAGCCCTTCGTGGTGATGCCGTCGGGATATTGCGGCGCCTCGCCCTGCCGGAAGATTCTGAGCTGCGCCAGCGGCTGCGTGGTGTCGGCACCGTGCCATCGGGCCAGCCGGGTCATCGCGGCGTTGTAGGCGACCCGGGCGAGCGCATTGACGGTGAACTGCAGCGGCGTGCCGCTGGAGCCGGATGTCTTGATCTCCGTCGTCGGCCCGAGCTGCTCCGTCAGTTCGCGGGCGCGCATCTGTTCCGACGCGGCGGTCGCTTCCGCGCGACTGAGGACCGGGATCTCGCTCCAGCGCGACAGGTCGATGCCGCCGTCCGGCGCGACCAGGCAGCGCAGCCGCTCGGCATAGAACGGGCATTGCGCGCGCGCGTGCGCCACCAGCCGCTGCATCAGGTCGCGCTGATAGGCCTGCAGCTGGGACGGCAGCAGCCACTGCGTGCGGTCGAGCGCCGCGAGATAGCGGCGATACACCTCGTCCATCGATGACAATCCGTCTCTGCGACTGGTCCCGCGGCGGTGTTCAGGGGTGTGGCGGGGCGCGGTCGTTGCACGCAGTCATGCAGAACAACCCGCGTCGCCTCAAGCCAAAAAGATCGTGCTCGCGGCCAGGACGCCGCTGCGGATCACTTTCGCGTGGGCGGTCGCCGTCGCGCTGAAGGGCCAGGGCTCACCTCAAGGGCCCGGCTGGACAACTGCGCCGGCGGCTTACTAGGATGCAGAATCTGGCCCGGCCAGAGGCGCCGGGTCATTGCCGTGGGCATCAACGCAAGATCAGCATTGACCTGCCGGTCACGTCGAGTTGCGGGATTGAGTTGAACGAGGGACGTGCCATCGGCAGCCAGATCGTGCGCGCGCAGGCGCGCCTGTCGGCGTCCGCGTGGGTCATCGTGGCCATTCCCCTTCTGTTGATTGCACCGGCTGTCTGGAACGGCTATCCGCTGCTGCAGTATGACACCGGCGGTTATCTCGCGAGGTGGTACGAGGGATATCTGGTTCCGAGCCGTTCCACCGTGTTCGGCATCTATCTGCATCTCGGGGAAGGTTCGCATTTCTGGATCAATCTCGGGGCCCAGGCCCTCGCGACGCTGTGGATATTGCAGCTGACGCTGCGCCTGTTCGAGGTGACGAGGCCGTTCGTGGTTGCCGTCATCGGCGTCGCGCTGATCGCGACGACGGCGCTGCCGTGGCTCGCCAGCATGCTGCTGACCGATATCTTTGCCGGGTTGTCTCTGCTCTCGCTGTTCATCCTCGTGATCGGCGGGGACAAGACGTCGTCGCTCGAAAAGTGCTGCCTGTTCGGCTTCACCGCGTTTGCCGCGGCCACGCACAGCGCGACGCTCGGCGTCCTGTTCGGCCTGTGCTGCGCGGGGTGGATCCTCAGGCCGTTCCATGCGCGGATCGGGACGGCCGGATTGATCCAGGGCAGCCTGACGATCGTTGTGGGCGCGGCGATGTTGCTGGCCGCCAATTTCGCGCTGGCGGGACGGCTTGCCTGGACGCCCGGCGGCATCGGTGTCGCGTTCGGGAGGATGATGCAGGACGGCATCGTCACCCGCTATCTCGACGATCATTGCCCGCACCTGAAGCTGAAATTATGCCCCTATCGCAGCGAACTGCCGGCGACCGCCGACGAGTTTCTGTGGGGCCACAGCATGTTCGACCGGCTCGGCCGCTTCCAGGGCCTGGGCGACGAGATGGGCTTCATCGTGCTGCACTCGCTCGCGGAATATCCGGCGCAGCAAGCCAGTGCCGCCGCCGTCGCGACGGCGCATCAGCTCGTTGATGTTGCGACCGGGGAGGGCACCAACCGCAATCTTCCGCACACCTATGGCATCATCCAGTACTATCTGCCGTCGCAGCTTCCGTCGATGCGCGCGGCGCGCCAGCAGCGGGGGGATATCGATTTTGCCTCGGTCAACAAGATCCACGTTCCCGTCGCGCTGGCCTCGATGCTGGCGCTGATCGCGATCCTCGGCCAGGCGTACCGCCGCCGCCGGCTCGACGACCTGGCGCTGCTTGCCGGAACGACGGCGTTGGCGCTGCTCGGAAATGCGTTCATCTGCGGCGTGCTTTCCGGTCCCCACGATCGCTACGGGGCGCGGATGGTGTGGGTCGCGACCCTGGTGGTGCTGATCGCCGTTTCCAGGCGCTCCGCCGCTGCCCGATCGGCGGGCACCTTGAGGCAGGATCAGGCGGAAAAAGGCAATATTGCCCATTGATTTCGTCGGAACTTCGTGTCGATTGGATCAATCCGTTTTTTTCGATTCAACCGTGCCGGCATGTCCTCAGCGCCCCTTCCGTCAAATTCCCCCGTTCAGCCCGTCGTCAGCAGTGCAGCACCGGCTCGTGACGACGAAAGGCGGGTCAATCTTCTGGTGCTTTGCCTCCTTGCATTG
>JBKQQE010000062.1:0-33406 GCA_052326245.1 Xanthobacteraceae bacterium
CTGTTGCGGCGCGACGCCGACATCGCCATTCGGATGATGCGCCCGACCCAGGCCGCGCTCGTCGCGCGCCGCATCGGCGCGGTGCGGATCGGACTGTTCGCGCACCGCAAATACGTCCGGACCATGGGCCTTCCCGCCTCGATCGAGGAACTCGCCAGCCATCGGCTGATTGGATTCGACCGTGAAGATCTGTCATTCGGGTCGCTGACCGGCGGTCCGAGCTTGCCGCAACGCGAGCAGTTCGGATTCCGGTCGGACTCGGGCCTGGCCCAGCTGGCGGCGCTGCGCGCCGGGATTGGCGTCGGCGGCTGTCAGCTGGCGATCGCGGCGCAGGATCCTGACCTCGTGCCGGTGCTGCCGCATGAGGTGATGTACAAGCTCGAGGTCTGGCTGGCGATGCATGAAAGTTCGAAGGCGGTTCGCCGCGTCAGGCTGTTGTTCGACTATCTCGCCGACCGGCTTGCGCGCTATGTCCGTTCCGACGCCGCGCAGTAGCGATCGGGACGCAGGCCGGGATCAGCCGAGGCGCGGCGCAGGCGACGGCTGCCGGGCGGAGGATCGCTTTGTCAGGTTCAGCATGTTGCCGGCGAGAATCACCACAGCGCCCAGCAGCGTCATGACGTCGAGCCGTTCCGCATAGACCAGCCAGCCGACCGCAGCGCTCAGCGGCACACGCAGGAAATCCATCGGCACGACAACAGTCGCTTCGGCGTAGCGCATCGCGTTGGTCATGCAGTAGTGCGAAAACGTGCCGCTGAAAGCCAGCACGACCAGCCAGGGCCACAGCGCCGCCGAGGGCCAGGTCCAGGCCCGTAGCGCCGGGATCAGCCCGATCAGCGACTGGACCATCAGCATCCAGAAGATGATGACGACGACCGGTTCGGTCCGGGTCAGCGACTTCATCATCACGATCGAGGTGCCGAATGCGGCGGCGGCGACCAGCATCACCAGTTGCCCCGGGTTGATCGCGCCGACGCCGGGTCGCACGATCGCTACGACACCGATCAATCCGAGACCGATGGCAAGGCACTTGTGCAGCGTAATGCGCTCGCCCAGGAACAGACTGGCGAGGATGGCCGTCCAGATCGGCATCGTGAACTCGATCGAGACCACCTGGGCGATCGGAATCAGGGTCAGCGCCACGAACCAGAGATACTGACCCGTATAGTGCGCCGCGTTGCGCGCGAGGTGCATCAGTGGCCGCGCCGTCGCCATGGCCCGCAAACCGCCCTGGGAGCGTACCAGGGGATACAGCAGGACGAGCCCGATCAGCGACCTCAGTTCCAGCACTTCGAAGGCGTTGAGTTCATGCAAGGCGGTCCGGCCGGCGACGAGCAGCATCAGCATCGCTGCCAGCCAGCCGGACATCCAGGCCGCGGCCATCCCATAGGATGTGGACGGGGCTCCAGCCGCAGTCGAGGTCGAGGACGGCGCCAAGTTCGGTTTCCAATCCAAGTGTGGCAGGCAGTTCAGAACGCTCCACCCCTATGAACCAAAACCTGCGTCCTTGCCAGATCCGGGCGTCATGACACGCATGCAACGGAGCAGCGCCCCGCAGCCTATTCGGCACCGTTCCCGCGCAAGGCAGAGGCTGCCGCGGCAATCTTCGCCATGGTGGCGTCGAACTGCGCGATTTCCTGCGCCGACAGCCCGCGAAGGATGGCGGCCTCGCGTTGGCTCGCCAGCGGCACAATCCTGCGATAGAGCGAGCGGCCCGCCGCGGTCAGAGCCACGATCTTGCGCCGGCGGTCGCCGGGTGCCTCGAATCGTTTGACGAAACCACGAGCTTCGAGACTCTGGATCGCACGGCTCACCTGCATCTTGTCCAGCGTCGTGGTGCGACAAATTTCGGAGGTGGAGAATTCTGCCCTAGCGCCGACCACCGCAAGGATGCGCCATTCCTGGCGCGACAGTCGAAACCGCGCCGCATAGACCGGGGTCACGGCCAGCGACACCTGCTCGGCGAGCACCGCCAGCCGATAGGGAAAGAACGCCTGCAGATCCATCGTCGCATTTTCCGGCGATGCCGCGACGCGCAACGCACTTGATGATGAAGACGGAGAAGACGGGCGGGCCTCGCGTCGCCGCCCGCCTTCGCGCACCGCGACATCCCCGCACGATTTCCGGTCAGGCATCTGCTTCCCCTGCCACTTGCACCAACGCGCACTCACCTTGGCTGAATGCGATCTTCGCGACGAACGCTCTTTGATCTGGATCAAAGCCCCCTGATCGTAACAGATGTTACGAGATCGTTGCGCGACGTTCCATCCCGTTACGCTGGCGCAGTGCCGTGCCGCATCGGGTGTCAACATTCACCACGACCAACGATCCGCAAAGGGAGAAAACAGTCCATGGGACAGATCGTCCTCGCCGCCAAGGTAACGCACGTGCCGTCGCTGCTGATTTCGGAGCAGAAGGGCAGCAATTTGAGGGGGACGCGCGACGACGCGATCAAGTCGCTGCGCGAGATCGGCCGCCGCGCGCGCGAACGCGGCGTCACCACCTATGTTGTGTTCGACACTCACTGGCTGTCCAATTTCGGCTACCACATCAACGGCAACGAACGCCATCGCGGCACCTACACCAGCCACGAAGCGCCGCACATGATCCAGGATCTGCGCTACGATCTGCCGGGCAACCCGGCGCTGGCCGACGCAATCGCCGCGTTCGCCGGCAAGGACGGGCTGAACGTGCGCTCCCACCACGTGCCGTCGCTCGCCCTCGAATACGGCACGGTGGTGCCGATGCACTACATGAATGCCGACGGCGCCGGCAAGGTGGTGTCGATCGCCGTTCCGCTCCTGACCACGGTGGAAGAGACCAGGATCCTGGGCGAAGCCACCCGCAAGGCCATCGACGCCTCGGACGAGAAGGTTGCCATCATCGCCAGCGGGTCGCTGTCGCATGGGCTGTGGCCCAACAAGAATCTTGGCCCCGAGGCATGGAATTCGATCACCAGCGAGTTCAACCGGCAGGTTGACCTGCACGTGCTCGAGCTGTGGAAGCAGCGGCGCTATCGCGAATTCCTCGCGATGCTTCCGGACTACGCCGTCAAGTGCAACGGTGAAGGCGGCATGGCCGATACCATCATGCTGTTCGCCGCGCTGGGCTGGGACAAATATTCAGGCGCTGCCGAACAACTGTGCGACTACTTTCCGTCGAGCGGCAGCGGCCAGGTCAACGTGGAATTTCACGTCGCGCCGTAGCACGCGCGATCGCGACGCAAGCGGTCGGCGATCTCGCCGCCCTCGTCACCCGCCAGCGCAATGCTGGATGTCGTTCTGGCGCCCTCGGGCGCCAGAATGCGTTCAGGCCCCCGAATTCCGCCTCCCGGTCCGACGCCCTGCCGCGCGACACCTGTCCGCGCGAATTCTGCCATCCCAATCCCGCAATTCACAAGTTGATATCGCGGCGCGAAAGCGGGGTTGATGAATCACCCGGCGATGGCCATAAGCGCAGGTCCGCCGGCTGCGGCCGGACACACTCTTCAAGGCACAGGTGCGCGTGATGAAGTCCCTCTTTCAGCGGATCGCAGACGAGATCGGTATTCGCGAGCAGCAGGTCGAGGCGGCCGTTACGCTGCTCGACGGCGGCGCCACAGTTCCGTTCATCGCGCGCTACCGCAAGGAAGCCACCGACGCGCTCGACGACGCCCAGCTGCGCACGCTGGAGGAGCGGCTGGGCTACCTGCGCGAGCTCGACGCACGCCGCACGGTGATCCTCGACTCGATCCGCGAGCAAGGCAAGCTCGACGCTGCGCTGGAAGCCGCCATCATGGCGGCCGACAGCAAGGGGCGGCTGGAAGACATCTATCTTCCCTTCAAGCCCAAGCGCAGGACCAAGGCGGAGATCGCCCGCGAGGCCGGCCTGCAGCCTCTCGCCGACCAGCTGCTGGCACAGCCTGAGAACGATCCGCTCGCGGTCGCCGCCGGATTTGTCAATCCGGACAAGCAGGTCGCCGATGCCGCCGCCGCGCTCGACGGCGCGCGCGCCATTCTGGTGGAGCGGATCGCCGAAGACGCCGATCTGATCGGCAGCCTGCGTGAGCGGGTATGGGCGAACGGCGTGCTGACGTCGCGGATGCGCGACGGCAAGCGCGAAGCCGGCGCCAAGTTCAGCGACTATTTCGAGTTCAGCGAGCCGCTGCACAAGCTGCCGTCGCATCGAGTGCTGGCCCTGTTCCGCGGCGAAAAGGAGGAGGTGCTCAACCTCGCGATCGAGCCCGAACTCCCGCCACCGCCGCCGGCCGCTCCCGGATCCTACGAGCTGCAGATCATGCAGCGCTTTGCCGTCGCCGACCGCGGCCGGCCCGGCGACCGCTGGCTGGTCGAGACCGTGCGCTGGGCCTGGCGCACCAAGGTCCAGGTCCATCTCAACGTCGATCTGCGGATGCGGCTGTGGACCGCCGCCGAACAGGACGCGGTCAAGGTCTTCGCCTCCAACCTGCGCGACCTGCTGCTGGCGGCACCGGCGGGCGCGCGCGTCACCATGGGCCTCGACCCGGGCTATCGCACCGGGGTCAAGGTCGCGGTGGTCGACGCCACCGGCAAAGTGGTGGCGACCACCGCCGTCTTTCCGCACGAGCCGCAACGGCGCTGGGACGAGGCGCTCGCCATTCTCGGCAAACTCGCCCACGCCCACCGGGTCGAGTTGATCGCGATCGGCAACGGCACCGCGTCGCGCGAGACCGACAAGCTGGCGACCGAACTGGTGCGGCTGTTGCCTGATCTCAAGATGGCGAAGATCGTGGTCTCGGAAGCCGGCGCGTCGGTCTATTCGGCGTCGGCCTTCGCTTCCGAGGAACTGCCGGGGCTCGACGTCACGCTGCGCGGCGCGGTGTCGATCGCCCGCCGATTGCAGGATCCGCTCGCCGAACTGGTCAAGATCGAACCGAAGTCGATCGGCGTCGGCCAGTACCAGCACGATCTTACGCAGACCAAATTGTCGCGGTCACTCGACGCCGTGGTCGAGGACTGCGTCAACGCGGTCGGCGTCGACGCCAATACCGCCTCGGTGCCGCTGCTGGCGCGGGTCTCGGGCATCGGCGCGGGACTGGCGCAGACCATCGTTGACCACCGCAACGCCAACGGTCCCTTCCGTTCGCGCAGGGCCTTGAAGGACGTGCCCCGGCTCGGGCCGAAGGCGTTCGAGCAGTGCGCCGGCTTCCTGCGGATCGCGGGTGGCGAAGACCCGCTCGACGCGTCCGGCGTGCACCCGGAATCCTATCCCGTGGTGCGGCGGATTCTCGAAGCCACCAAGAGCGACATCAAGTCGCTGATCGGCAACAGCGAGGTGCTGCGCCAGCTCAAGCCCAAGGCGTTTGCCGACGACACCTTCGGCCTGCCCACGGTGACCGACATTCTGCGCGAACTGGAGAAGCCTGGCCGGGATCCCCGCCCTGCGTTCCGCGCCGCCACGTTCATGGATGGCGTCGAAACGCTCAACGACCTCAAGCCCGGAATGGTGCTGGAGGGCGCGGTGACCAATGTCGCGGCGTTCGGCGCTTTCGTCGACGTCGGCGTGCACCAGGACGGCCTGGTGCACATTTCGGCGATGTCGCGCAGCTTCATCAAGGACCCGCGCGAGGTGGTCAAACCCGGCGATATCGTGCGCGTCAAGGTGCTGGAGGTCGACGTGCCGCGCAAGCGCATCTCGCTCTCGTTGCGGCTCGACGACGAACCGGGTGCCAAGATCGATCGGGCCGCGCCGGCTCCGGGCGCGGCGGCACGCAAGGCGGCGGCGCATGAGACGCGGCGCGATCGCAACGCCGACGCTGCGGCGGGAGGCGCGCTCGCCGATGCCTTGCGGCGCGCCGGACTTGGCACGCCCCGCTAACAGCAGGCGCGTTGGTGCGCTGGATTTGCCATTCGCTCAGCGCGGCGCCGGCTGGATCATCAGCGTCGGCACGCCGCCATTGCGGTTGCGCACCGTGAACAGCCGCGTGTTCGGCTTGCGGCCGGCGCGCACCTCCGAGACGTCGAAGCCCGCGGCGGCGAGCCGGCCGCGGGCTGCGTCGGCATTGGCGACGCGCCAGCTCAGCCCCATGAACTTGTCGTCTTTTGCGGGCTCGCTGTCGGCGGCGTCGTCCAGGCGTTTGGCGAGTTCGACGATCATGTCGCCGCAGCGGAAGAACATCAACCGCGCGCCCCAGTCGGCGCGGGACAGATCGAGCCGCATGTCGAGCCCGAGCCGCGCGCCGTAGAATGCCGCGGCGCGCTCGGGATCCCGCACGGTGATGACCAGGTGATCAAGCCCGGTCACGGCGGTGGCGTCCGATGGCTCCGATAGCGGCCGTTCATCGTCGCGCTGCAGAAAGAAAAGCCTGACGCCGTTGGCGGCCGCGGCCGGGATGCGGGTCCGGCGCCAGCGCAACACGGCGCCGGTGAGAGCATCGGTGCTGGTCGCCTCGACAACCGCCTCCGGCTGCAACTGCAGCCGCGACAGCCGGCGCGCCAACCGATCGATGTCCGTGACGCGAAAGCACGCGCTCGCCAGCCCCTCGCCGCGCTGGTCCAGCGCGGCGCGGACGCGATCGCCCTGCGCGCCCGCCCCGTCAGGCGCCACGATTTCCAGCGACGTGTTGGCAAGCGTGAAGATCGCCGTGCTGACGCCCTCGCCACCACTGCGCCACGACACTTTGCGTCCAAGCAGGGCCGTGGCGTCATCGACGGCGCGCGACAGGTCGCGCGTCAGCACGGTGACGTGGTCGAGACTGCTGATCGGCGTTGCCATTGTTTGCCTCGTTGCCGTGTCGCGACCGACGTTCTTACGGCAGCCGGCACTGCGGAGCAATATCAACGGGTGGCGACCAGGCGGTCCGGCGAAATTCCGAGGAAACCCTCGAACATGTTGACCAGCTGCGGCCCTTGATATTGCTCGCTCAGCTTGTCGGGATGAATGAATTCGTCGCGGAACCAGGGAAACTCCCGCGGATTGAACGCTGACACGATCCAGTCGATCATCTTGCGCACGCGCGGGATCTGCGCGGCCTCCGGGTGATAGGCAAGCCAGATGTCGTAGGGGAAAACGAGATTCACATTGACGGGGACGACGCGCGCGCCGATCGCCATGGCATAGGTCGGCAGCCAGCCGATGCCGGCGCCCTTGGCGATCGCCCAGTAGTTCGCGCTGCTGACATTGTTGACCATCGACAGGAAGCCGACCTCCGACTTGCCGGGAAACAGCTGGTCGTAAACCTCTTGTCCGCGGGTCTGGTCGGCAATTTGCATGACGATGCGGTGGTTGAGCATCTCCTCGTGCGAGGTTGGACAGCCATAGGTGTCGATATAGGAGCGCGACGCGAAGGGTGCGACGTGCATGCGGCCGATGCGCACGGCCTTGAGATCGGGCGTCGTGGGTCGCTCAAGCTGGATCACGACGTCGGCTTCCAGTCGCATCACGTCGGCGGACTTCATCGAGCAATGCAGGTCGATCACCAGTTTCGGATAGGCCCGCTGAAATTCGACGAGGCGCGGCACCACCCAGAACGTGCCCAATCCCTCGGTGACGGCGAGCCTGACCTTGCCTTCGATCGGCTTGTTGCGCTCGCCGGCGCGGGTGAAGCCGAACGACGCGGCCTCCATCTGCCTGGCGGCCGCGAGCACGGTCTGACCTTCCGAAGTGACTTTGATGCCCGTGACATGGCGGGTCATCAACTTGAAACCGAGCGTGTGCTCGAGCTCCATGATCCGACGGCGCAACAGATTGATCGAAAGGTTGCATTGCTCAGCCGCAGCACGAAAGCTGCCGTGACGGGCAACCTCCAGAAACAGCCGAATACCTTCCCAATCGGGACCTCGCCGGGCCACTTCGCCACGTTCTGCGGGCGGAACACGCCGTGCCTGATTTGAATACATACACCCCCCTGCCGGTCGGAATATCTTTGCAAATTGAGGGAAAAACTACAACTGGGAGATGGTGGTCATGACCGCCCACGATCTGAGAGTGACCGAAACGGCTCGCTTCATCGCGATGTCACCCCGGCCCGTCGAGTACCCCATTGACGATCTGCAAACCCTGCGGCTGGCCCGCCGGCTGGTGGTTTACACCCCTTCCGGGCCGGAGATTGATGAGCTCGTTGCGCACGCAGCGGCCGATATTCCGGGATTAACCGGCGCCGACGTGGTTAAGCGCATGGTCGCGTACAACCCCGACTGCCTGTGGGCCATCGCCCGGCGCGACCGGTTCGACCCCGCCGCTCCGAAAGCCGAGGGTGTGATCGCGTTCCTGATGCTCAACCAGGAGGGCGTACGGCAACTTATCGCCGGAAGCTTCAATGCTGCGGACCCGGATACCGCTCTGCTGACGGCGCAACACGAGCAGCCGAGCGGCATTTACCTTTGGGCGTGCCACGCCAAGGGCCCGCTCGCCGCGGCTGCGCCGCTGGCATTTCAGAAGATGTGGACCCCCCTTTACCGCGACGCCGACATCTTCACCCGCACGACCAACCTCGCTGCGATCCGCTTTGTCGAAAGCATGGGATTTCGCCGCGGCCCCACGGTCGCCGGGGTCACCGCGTCGCACCTTCACGTCTATCGCCGCGCACCGGCCAAGGAAAGCGAGCTGCCGAGCTACGACAATGTCAGGCCGTCGCCCCGGCCAAGCGCGCTTTCCGTCACCGTGGCACGCTCCATGGAAGACATGATGCGGGTGATCTCCATCCGCAGCGCGGTCTACATGGCCGAACAGAACTGTCCCTACCTCGAGGAGTTCGACGGCAACGATTTCGCGGCCACGCATTTGATCGGCTATGTGGGCGGAGAGCCGGCCGGCTGCCTCAGAATCCGGAACTTCGCCGAATTCGCCAAGATCGAGCGATTAGCCGTTCGTCACGAGTTTCGCTCGACACGACTGGCCTTCAAGCTGGTGCGGGGCGGCATCGACCTGTGCCGGATGAAGGGCTACCGGCGGCTCTATGGTCACGCCCAGAAGCGATTGGCCAATTTCTGGGGGCGCTTCGGCTTTCAACCATTGCCGGGCGGGCATGACCTGGTGTTTTCGGATTTCGACTACGTCGAAATGGTCATGGACACCGATCCCCATCCCGACGCCATCAGGATCGGCGGCGACCCCTATCGCATTCTCCGCGCCGAAGGAAAATGGCATGAACCGGGCCTGCTCGAGCGATCGAGCCATCGCGGCGTCACGCGGCCAAGCGTGGACGCGGCGCATTCATGAGTTCGGTCGTCGACATCCGAACCTTTTTTGCGTCCGGTCCGGTGCCGACGCTTGTCCTGCTCGATCTGCAGCAGGATTGGT
The DNA here is from genome assembly GCA_052326245.1 of Xanthobacteraceae bacterium. Taxonomy (GTDB): domain Bacteria; phylum Pseudomonadota; class Alphaproteobacteria; order Rhizobiales; family Xanthobacteraceae; genus Bradyrhizobium_A. The sequence continues at coordinate 9,259 of JBKQQE010000062.1, forward strand.
TTTCCGGAGCGCGCAGCCTCGACCCCCATCACAGCACCGACGCCTTGCGCAATTGTCGCGAGGCGCTGGCGCATGCCAGGCGTATGGGTTTTCCGGTCGCCTTCGTGCGGCGATCGAACGGCTCGGGCCCCTTCAGCTCCGCCGCCGCCACGGCCCGATGGATCGAACGCTTCGAGCCACACGGATCGGACATGGTGTTTGAGCGTGACAAGCCTTCCTGCTTTGCCAGCCCCCTGTTCGCCGATGTGATGGCGACGTCGGGAGCACCGATCGTGCTGGCGGGATTTTCGGGAGAAGCGGCGTGCCTGGCGAGTGCGCTGGATGCGTTTCACCGCGGCCACGATTTCACGTTCCTCAGTGACGCCTCCGCAAGCCGCACCATGGGCGGCACGGCGGCCGATCAGGTTCACGCACTCCTGATCCAGGTCATTCGACTCTACGGCGCGGTCACCGACACCGAAAGATGGGTCAGGACCACGAAGTCGATGAGGGCTCATAGGTGAAGTTTGGACGTGGGGGACGAAAGAAATGACAACCGACGACGCCGCAATCGTGAAGCAGATGATCGAAGGCCTCGAGGAAACGATCGGAACGGCCCGCAATCAGTCGTTTTCCTTCGTGGCACGGCTGCTGGAGATGGCAAGACTTGAGCTGCTCATGCACTATCATGGGATCCAGGAGCGTGAACTCGAAACCTTCTGCGAGGCGCTGACCCAGGAGCCGGGACCGCAGCACGGTCGCCGGTCCGTCCTGATCGGCGATGCCAGCCCGCGACGGTCGCGCGGTGCGCGCTCCAAGCCGCGCAATTCGCGCCGCTCGGCAGGCCCCGCATCGTCCTGAGCCTGTCCGCGAAGCCCTTGGTCTGAAGTCTTGGGTACCCGAAGTCTTGGATTTGACCCGGGTCGCGAGCCTGCGTCCGGACCACGGGTCCGCACTCCGGGCTCGGGATCGCCGGCCGCGCGTTGCAGGAACCCGCCGCCCGCGTTGACCGAGCGGGGCGCGACATTGGTGGCCGATTTCTTCGCCCCGCCCCGGCGATGACCGGGAGGAATCCTCCCCGGCGGCGATCGCAACCGCGATGCACGGTGATGCACGGTCGCCGCCCCGGCCGCCGATCACGGAACCGACCGGCAGGCGCCAGTTCGCGCCTGCGGTCCATTGCAGCCCCGAAGCACCGGCGGCTAGTGGAGTGGATTTGACATTCGCTACCCACCCAGCCGCGGGCTCCAGTGTCCCGAATCCGAAGTTCGCCAGAATGTGCGGCGCCCTCGTGGGCGAACTTCGGATTCGAAGGACACTGGAAATCTTTGATTTCAGTGTGGTTTGGTTCGGAAATTCCCTCTGAGAGATCGCGGCACAGATAAAGGGAATTGCCGAACCACCACACTGGAAGCGAATGTCAAATCCAGAACTCCACTAGCCACTTTAAATTAGCTAGTGGTCCTTCGATTCCAACATTTGCAAAACGCCTGCTGAGACGAAATGCAAATGTTGGAATTGGACCACTAGTCGTCAGACTTGACGGCCAGTCTTTCGCAGAGATCGACCACCAGGTTTTGAGCACTGGCGTCCTTGATCTTGGAAAAATGCTTCAGGAGGTTGATCGCCCGGGAACTGGTGATGAGTTCCTGAACGCCGGCGGTTCCAAGCCCCGACTTCGACGCATAGCGATCGGCACCGTAGAGGACCGCAATCGGAAGTTTCAGTGCAATCGCGATCTCGCGCAACCTTGCCGCGCTGACGCGGTTCGCGCCCTTCTCGTATTTCTGCAACTGTTGGAATGTAACCCCGAGACGGTCGGCCAGATCTTCCTGCGACATCCCTCGAGACAGCCGCTGTGCGCGTATCCGTTTACCGATCTCGACGTCGTATGCTCCGCTTCTGCGCGCCATAACTTTCTGCATTTCCCTATGAACCAGTTCAGTTTGAGTTTGAACACCATCCCGGAAATAGGCTTTGCCGGGGATTTCCACGTCATCCGCAGCTCGATCGCGAACGTGCGGTTGTATGGCAACCATCATTTCGAACGTGACGGATTTGTCTAGATCATCGAAGTGTTCCCGAAAAATTATTAGTGTTCCACTGGTGGAACGCTGCGGTCTCAACCAAAGGTGGCAGCAATTGAGCAATTGGGAGGGCCGCCGTTTCGATGTCTGCCCGTCTTGGTTGCAAGCAACTCGCAGGACTCCGTGCCTGCCCGCCTCATCGAATCGGAGGGCGCGGCAACTTGGCCTCGCCCGACTCCATCACGAATGTATGCGCAAGGGAGAACCATGGCGCGACGACGTCGGTCTGGTCGGGATGCGGCGTATCGTGGCGAACGAACGTCGCGGTGAGCGCCTCCGTGACTCCGAATTGCACGTCGCTCTCGAGATTCTCGTCATCGTCCGCGTAGATCTGCGAAATCACCGTCTTGAAACCGAGCTTGAAAATCAGGGCATGGACATGGGCGGGGCGGTAGGGATGCCGCCGCTGTGCGGCCAGCAGCCGTCCGACCACCCCGTCCGTCGGGATGGGATAGCCTGCGGGCTTCACCGAGCGAAACCAGAATCGTCCGGCTGCATCGGTGGTGAACTTCCCGCGAAGATTGAAATTCTCCTGGTGCGGATCCTGATTCTCGTAGAGTCCGACGGGGGACGAGTGCCAGATATCGACTTCCGCGCCTTCGATCGGCCGGCCGGCGGCGTCCAGCACGCGCCCCGACATGAACAGCGCCGGCCCCGGCGTCTCCGAGCGCACGATCGTTCCGCCGTTCTCGACCCGCGGCGAATTCATGCGCCAGAACGGCCCGAGCAGGTTTTGCGAGGTTTCGGTGGCGCCGTGATTGCCGTTGTTGAGAAGGCACACCAGCGACGAGACGCCGAGCGAGCCGGCCATCAGCACCGTCTCGTTGTGGCTGTCGTTCGACCGCTGTCCCATCTCGTTAAGGATCGCGGCCGCCTCCCGGAACTCCTCCTCCGTCAACCGGACATCCCGCACGAAAGCGTGCAAATGGCCGACCAGCGAGAGCATGATCTCGCGCAGCCTGGGGTTGGTGGTCCGTTCCATGACCTCGAGCACCGCCGGGGTCACATCCTGCTGTCGCTTGATGCGCATCTGGGAACCTGAATGGAAATCTTGAGAAACAATCGAAGGGTGAGCGCGCGTCCCGACCCGCGGGAACGCAGGCCGACGACCGCAACCTTATTACTTACGGTACTTTGCGGCAAAGCGATGCCCGGCCGCGACTGTTTTCCACCGCGGGTCGCCAGTGGCGCCCGGCGCGCCGCGGCGGCTCAGCCCTCGATCCGGACCAGCGACTCTGGCATCAGAAGAGGGACGGCCGGCCCGGATGCCCGTCCGTCCGGAAAGTGGAGGGCCCGTGGCCGGACCATCTGATACTGCTGCCCCGGCCCAGGCTTCGGCCGACGCGCCCGCCTGGGCGCCCAGGCTCAGGCAGGAGCAGCGGCTGCGCGAGCTCGAGAGCCAGCTCGCGCGATCCTCCGATGCGACCATGGCCGAAGGCCTCGCGGTCGAGCACGCGGCCCTGCTCGCCGCGCTCGACCGGCGCGACGAAGCGAAAGACGCCTTTGTCGCGATCCTGCGCCGCGCCCCGCACAGTTTCGCGGCATTGAATGAATTCGGCGCCTTGCTGGCGCGCATGGGCGCGATCGACGCGGCTTGCCGGGTCTATGCGGAGGCGATCGCGCATCACCCGCAAAATCCGGTCGGACACGTCAACCTCGGCAACCTCGACTGGCGCGCCGGCCGGCTCGCCGCGGCACGCGGGCGATTCGAAGCCGCCCTCAAGCTTGACCCGGATCATGCGGGAGCCCATCAGGGACTTGGTGCGGTGCTTTCGGACCTCGGCTACCACGTCGCGGCGCGCGCGCATCTTGCGCGGGGATTTCGCGATCGCGCGATCGTCACGCTGCCCTATCGCGGCGCGCAGCCGCCCCTGCCGATCCTTCAGCTGGTATCGTCCGGCGGCGGCAACATTCCCACCGCTTCGTTTCTCGACGACCGGGTCTTTCTCACCACGGTCGTCGTCGCCGACCATCTCGACCCTGCAATACCGCTTCCGGCGCACCGCCTGGTCTTCAACGCGATCGGCGACGCCGATTTGTGCGCGCCGGCGCTTGCCGCGGCGATCGGGATCATTGCGCGAACCGCCGCGCCAGTCATCAACGATCCGGTCGCGATCGCGCGGACCAGCCGCATCGAAACGGCGCAGCGGCTCGGCGAACTGGCGGGAGTGGTGGCGCCACGCATGGCCCGGCTGTCCCGCCGCGACCTCGCGGGCCCCGACGCCGCGTCGGTCCTGGCGCGTGCCGGACTGACCTTTCCGCTGCTGCTGCGGTCGCCGGGCTACCACACCGGACAGAATTTCCTGCGCCTCGCCTCGGCAAGCGAAGTGTCCGCCGCGGTAGCCGCGCTTCCCGGCGACGACCTGCTGGCCATCGCGTTTCTCGACGCGCGCGGCGCCGATGGTCAGACCCGCAAATACCGCGTGATGTTCATCGACGGCGTGCTCTATCCCGTGCACCTCGCGATCGCGCGGGACTGGAAGGTGCATTATTTCACCTCCGACATGGCGGAGCGGCCGGAGCATCGCTCCGAAGAGGCGGCGTTCCTCGCCGACATGCGCGGCACCCTCGGCGGGCAGGTTGTGGCGGCGCTGGAGCGAATCCGGGACACCCTGGGGCTCGATTACGGCGGCGTCGATTTCGGCGTCAGCGAAGCCGGCGAGTTGCTGCTGTTCGAGGCCAACGCGACCATGGTGCTGGTGCCGCCGGGCGACGACGCGCGCTTCGCCTATCGTGGCGAGGCGGTGGCGCGCGCGCTCGACGCCGTCACCACCATGATCAGGTCTCGCGCCGGCTGATCTCGCCGCCGCCTCGCCAGAAGCCAATCAGGCCGCCGCCAGCGTCACGTGCAGCCCATCCTTCGGCTTCGGGATCGGCCACATCTGCCAGGCTGGCTTGTAGCCCGGGGCCACCGAGACGGCCAGCTCCCGCAGGAAATGCCAGGTGAAGCATTTGGCCTGCATATAGGCGAAGTTCAGCCCGAGACACATGTGCGGACCGCCGCCGAACGGCACGTAGGCGAAGCGATGGCGCTCGCGCTGCGCCTCGTCGGTGAAGCGCATCGGATCGAAGGTTTCGGGATCGGGCCACAGCCCGGGCATGTGATGGGTGTACAGCACATTGACGCCGGTGAGCGTTCCCGCCGGGATGCGGAAGCCGCCGAAGCTGAAGTCGCGCAGCGCGCGCCGCGGCATCGACGGCACCGGCGGGTTGAGCCGCATCGCCTCCTTGAAGGCCATCTCGGTCAGCGGCATCGCCTCGAGCTTTTCGAACGGCAGCGCCTCGCCGGGCGCGACGCCGAGGCCCGCGACCTCCTCGCGCAGTTTGCGCTGCCACTCCGGATGGGCCGCCAGCATATAGACGAACGAAGTCAGCGACGACGTCAGCGTATCGTGCGCCGCCATGGTCAGGAAACTCATGTGGTCGACGATATCCTGGGTCGAGAGCAGCGCCCCGTCGTCGTGGGTCGCCTGGCAGAGCTGGGAGAACAGGTCGTCACCGCCGCGTTCGCGCCGCAACGGAATCTGTTCGGCGAAATAGGCTACGATGCGCTTGCGGCCGGCGACGCCGCGCGCCATCTGCGTGCCGGGCAACGGCTGGCGGATGACGGCGACGGAAGCCGCCACCATGTCGACGAACGCGCGCGTGATCTCATCGGTCTGCGGACCGATGTCGGTGCCGAGAAACGACGTCGCCGCGAGGTCGAGGGTGAGCTGCTTCATCGCCGGATAGAACAGCATTTCGCCGGGCGCGCTACGCCATTGCGCCACCCGCGCGCCGATCCCCGCATTGAGCTGGGCCAGGTAGGATTGCATCGGGCCGGCCTTGAACGCCACCGACAGCGCGCGCCGGTGCAGCCGATGCTCGTCGAAATCGAGCAGCATCAGGCCGCGCGGGAATAGCAGACCGAGAATGGACCCCCAGCCATGGGTGGATGAGAACAATTTGGTCTGATCGAGATAGACGAACTCGTTGGCCTCCGGTCCCATCAGCGAGATGCTGGTCTCGCCGAGCAGCCGCGTGCGGTAGACCGGGCCGAACCGTCCGGTCATGAGCCTGGCCTCGCCGAGCGGATCGGCCAGCGCATGGAAGGTACGCCCGACCAGCGGCCAGCCTTCGTCGCCGGGGACATGGCTGAGCGCCGCGCGATCCACCCGGGGGCTCGCCAACGGCGTGATGACGGACGAAGTCAGGCTCTGTGTCGCCATGGCATGGATCCTCCGCCGGCCCGCCTCTTGGATGGGGGTGCCGGAACCGGAAAGATGTCCCCTCAACCGCGCCGTGGCAAGCCCGCTTGCCGGCCGCCCACACCAGTGGCGCCGGGATCCCGGCTTTCGTCTTGCGGATCCGCGCCGGGCCGGCCTATCTTTTGCCCATAGACCGGGCGACGGCGACCCGGCAGAGTGGGAGGATATCATGCTGACACGACGAGGCTTTGCGAGTATTGCGTCCTGCGCGCTGTGCGCGCTGACAGGATTTGTCGCAACCGACGCATCGGCGCAAAACGCGCCGCCGGCCACGACGCCCGGCGTGAAGCGCAAGATCCTGTCGCAGATCGACGGTCCGGTGCCGGGCTATGTCACGATCACCGTCGAGGCGGAGATCGATCCCGGTACCACGGTCGCCCGCCACACCCATCCCGGCATCGAAGCCGCCTATGTTCTCGAGGGCGAGCTGAACCTCGAAGTCGAAGGCCAGCCGGTACACACCTACAAGGCGGGCGATGCCATCCAGGTGCCGCCGGTGACGCCGCATGGCGGCAAGAACGGCGACAAGAAAACCCGGATCACGAGCACCTATATCATCGAGAAGGGCAAGCCACTGGCCTCGCCGGCCTGATCGACGCCCCGACGATCGAAACTACGCCACCAGCGTCCACAGCGCCGGCGAACCGCGCACCAGGGCGTGCCGGCCGGCGCCGGTGAGGGTCAGCTTGCCTTGGCGCTCCGCGACAAGGCCGCGGGCGATCAAGTGCCTCGCCATGGGTTGGCCAGGCGACCTGCCCTGAACCAGGATCAGTTTCAGACCCGCTAATTCGTCGAGCGCCAGACCATCCAAAAAATCTTCCACGACTCACTCCGCTCCGTGTCACGGCAGCGCGTATAGGCCCGGCTGGTGACAGCAGGCTTACGAAAAGTCGACTCAATCGTGACTCCCGCAGCGCCGGTTCCCGGAACCTGCGCCTGTCTTTCGGCACTAAAGCGACCATCCCGCGGATTCGAGCCGCTGGATCGCGTCATTCGGTCAAATAGCCGAGCGCATCCCGGCTCGTGCTGCGCCGATGGCTGCCCGCGCTGATGCTGCGCTACATGTCGTTCCGACGGCGACCGCTATCACTGGTGCCCATACTGCCCGTAGGACTGGTTCCGATAGAAGCTCCCATAGCTAAGGTCGTATCGCGGGAGCACCTTGGCGTCTGCCTTGTTGAGAACGACGCCCAAAAGGCGGTGATGGACCTCGGGCGCGGAGTCAAGGCACCGCTGAACAACATTGATACGCGAGTGCCCCCACTCCACCACGAAGATGAAGGAATCGACACTCTGCGTTGCCGCACGGACGTCAACGACAGGACCGAGCGGCGGAAGATCCACAATGATGTAATCGTAATGCTCGCGCAGCTGCTCAATCAGGCGCTTGAAGGCATCGGATGAAACCACTTCATCGGTGTGCGCAAGCTGCGCGTCAACCACCGCCGGAAGAATAGCAAGGCCGGTCTCCGCATCGAACCGCACCACCTGCTGCAGGTCGGCCGCGCCGCCCAACAGTTCGAGCAATCCTGCCGATGGCTTTGGCTCGAGGCAACCGATCAGCCTCGGCTTTCGCAGATCAGCGTCAATAAGTATCACGCGCTTTCCCGCATCGGCCATAAGTTCGGCCAGATTGCAGGCAACTGTCGACTTGCCTTCACCGGGCTGCGCCGAGGTGATGCCGATCACCTTGTTCTTTTCGACGGCGGCGTGAAGCTCCGCCGCAATCTTGATCGCCCGGAACCCCTCGGCCAGCGGGGAAAACGGCTCCTCCACGACCTGACGCATCAAGGCATCGGTGAGCAAGACAACACGATCCTGCGGCACCCCCCTTGCGACAAGCCGACGCCCGTGGCCGGATCTCGCGTCGGATTCTGGCTGGCCTTTGTGCTGCACCGCCTTTTTGTCCGCGCCGTTGGCGGCGCTCGTCGACGGGGTCTGCTTCACCAGCGGCAACACCGCAAGGCACGACGTCCGCAACCCGTCCTCGACCTGTCGGGAGGTACGGAACACGAAGTCGAGCGACTCCCGCACTGCGCCGATGCCGAAGGCCAGGACAACCCCCAACAGTCCGGAGACCGCGAGCACGATCGAACCGATCGGACTGCTCTTCTGTTCGGGCGGCTGCGCCGGACTAACCAGACGCGCCTCGGTGATCGGAAACGATTCCTGCTGGATCGCCTCGGTATAGCGTTGCAGAAAGGTGTCGTAGATCGCGTGGTTGGCCTTCGCGTTGCTCTCCAGCTCGTTCAACCCCAATCGGTCACGATTGGTCACCTGCCCCTCCGTGACCAGGCTGGCGACTTTTCGCTCGAGGCTCTCTTCACGCGCCTTTGCGATCTCGTAGTCGCTGTTGTAGCTCGCAGCAATTCGTCCGAGTTCTTCCCGAATTGATCGACGCAATTCGTCCATTTGATCGTGCACCCGCACCACGGCCTGGTGGTCAGCGCCGTAGCGCCTCGTCCAGTCAGCCTCGCGCGCGGCCAAATCAAAGTATTGGTTGCGCATGCGGTTGATCACATCATTGTGCAACGAATCCGCGGTCGCCCCGTCCGGGCTGCCCTGCTTGAGAACATCGTCGATTCGTTGCAGACGCGCCTTGGCCTCGCCCGTAGCAACACGCGCGTTTATCAGCTGCGTGTTGAGCTCGGCGAGTTGCTGCTCTCCGATCAGACGACCCGAGCCGGCGGATCCGGCCACGCCACCATCGCCTCCCATGGCGACGATATTGTTTTTCTCCTTGTACTCGATCACGGCGCGATCTGCCGCCAATGCCTGCGTCTGAAGTTCCTTGATCCGATCCTGCAGCCAATCGCTGGCAAGTCGGGTCGTCTGATACTTCGACTGCAGCTGGTCCAGGATATAGGCCTGGGCAATCCCGTTGGCGATCGCGGCTGCGCGGTCAGGACTCAGCGATGTGAACCCGATATCGATGGCGTAAGTCCTGCCGACGCGGGTAATCGACCGCCGTCCCAGGAAGACTCGCGCGGCCGCGCGAATTTTTTCTGCCTCGGATCGATTGGCCGCTTTGGCAAATCCCATGTGGCTGAGCAGGGCGCCGACAGGCCCCGCTTCTGATCCGACGAATTCCTGGTCTTCGGTCAGCCGCAGTTCCTTGACCACGGAAACCGCAAATCTTTCCGACTTGAGAATCTCGACCTGCGTTTCGACCTGGGCGGTATCGAGCGGCGCGTCGCCCAGCGCTTGTTGCTGTGGCTGCAGAACCCGGACCTTGCTGCTGTCGATCAAAACCATCGCCTTGGCGGTGTACTGCGGCGGCGTCACAAACAGGTACGCCAGCCCGAGCGAAACCGAGCCCAGGACAACAACGACAAACACCAGGTATTGCCGGCGAAGAAACCCGGCGCACTGTTCCAGTAACTCCGAAACCCGATCGGAGCGCAGCAATCCGCTTGCCTGCGCTCGCGGCGGGGCGGTCCTTGGTCGCGGCGGCGAATCCATTACCGATCTATGACCTGGTTCTGCATACCATGATGATTTTCATACTATCCGAATACGGAGCAAGCCAAGCGTAGTCGCCAGCAGCACCTAGTGCGTAGGCGCCGAGGTGGGCGCTGCCTCGAACAGTTTGGAGAGCGCGAGTTCGTTGATAACCGGTGGGTTCTGTTTGAACAGTTCGGCCACATAGGCGCGACGATTGGCTTCGGTGCGCTCGCCCCGCATGCGCTCCACCAGCGCGTCCCGCACATCGACCAACGGGCGCGTTTGCGAGGCCTTGGTGTCCAGCAGCTTGAGAATATGCCAGCCGTCATCAAGGCGTACCGGATCCGTGGATGCGCCTTTGGTCAACCCCACGATCTGGCTTCGGATCTCGGGCCGCAGCTGCGCCTCGGTCAGCCAGCCGATCTCCCCGCCCTTCTCCGCGGTTTCGCTCTCGCCTGACTCGCTCTTGGCGAGCGCGGCGAAGTCGGCACCCGGTTGTGCAAGCTTCTTCTGCAAATCGTCCATCTTCTTGCGGGCTTTGTCCTCCGCCGCCTTGTCGGCGTCCTTGGCGACAACAATGACGATCTGGGCGAGCTGAAATTGACGCGGAACCAGGAACGCGGTGGCGTTGGCGTCGTAGACAGCCTTGATTTCCGCCTCGCTCGGGAAACCGTCAGGCGGCGCGGCAACCGTGTGGAGATAGGTCTCGACGATGGTATTGCTGCGGACACGTTCGAGCTGTGCGGCCACTACCGGCTGCTCGTCCCACTTCTTGGCGCGCGCCTCCTTGAGCACGAGGCGATTGGCAAGCACCGCACGCACGGTCTGGCTCAACAGCGTCGGATCGCGGACCAGCGCCGCCTTCTGGCGGTCGTCGAGCGTCGCCACGAAGGCCCGGATCTCGTCGGCCGTGACGTCGCTGGTGCCGACGCGCGCAATCACCTCGCCACCCTTGATGGAGGATGCGGTCTCCGCCGGCGAATGGGTCGGCGTCACCGTCGCCGCCGGCACGACCGGGGGTGGCGATGCCGGCTTCCGCGCCGGCGTCTCGGCAAGCGCCGGGGCGCAGAGGCTGAGCAGCAATCCGACAAACGCGAGGGTGGCGGCGGGAGCGGGAGCGGTCTTGGTGTTCATGGCTGGGCTTTCTGATCGAGGATCTTGTCGCGATAGTCCTGCACGGAGTTCTGGTGCTCGACCCGCCTGATCCCGATGAGGGGCTCGTGAATGGCGAGCGCATCGAGCGGATCGATCGCCTCGTACTTGTCGAGGAGCTCTTTGCTGACCTTGTAGAGTTGCTTGTTCTTGGCTTGGATGTCCTTGGTGCTGGCCTTGAACGCCTTGGCCTCCTGCTCGAACTTGGTTCGCTCGGCGTCCTTGGCGCGGGCCACGTTTGCCGCTTCCTCGTAGGCGCTCTTCCATTTCTCCAGGGTCTGGTCGCGCTCGGCCAGCCGCTGGTTGAATTCCTCGACCGCCCGACGATTCGCCTGGTCGATCTCCTTCACCTGCGCCTTCAGGGCGTCGTTCTGCTTTTTCAGGCGATCTCGCTCGCGTTCGCTTTCGGCCTGCTTGGCCTGCAGCACCGCGCGCTGGTCCTCCAGCGAACGCAGTTGCGCGGTCGCAGCGCGCAGCGCGTCGCGCAGCCGGTCGGTATCGGATTCGGCGCGGGCGGCCGCCGGAAGCGCGACCGCGAGCGCGACGGAGATGACGATCGCGAGCCTGCGCATGATCAGAACCGCCCGTTCAGGTCGATCTGAAGGATGTCGACCGCATAGGGTGCGCCGGCAACCTGGTTGGCGCTCATCCATTTCGCCGTGAGCCAGACGTTCGGCCCGACGCCCAGATTGGCGCCGAGGAAATAGCCCTTCAGGTTGGTACCGCCGAGGCCGAAGTCGATGTCCGTGAGGGCGTCAAGCGTCGCATCCGACTCCAGCCACTTGTAGCCGACGAAGGCGTTCCAGTCGCCGAGCGCCTTGATCTCGCGATAGCCGACGGTCATGCGGGTAAGCCAGCCCTGGTTGCCGCCGACGTACTGGCCGTTCGAGATTGGACCGGAAGGAATCAACACGCTTGTCGCCAAGACGCTGGCGGCGACCTGGGCACGGTTGAAGGCCGCGTTCACCACGTATTCGCCGTCGAGCACGATATGGACCGGATCGAAATTGCCGAGATCGAGCCGGCTGCTGGCGACCAGCGGCCGGAACTGACTGGCGAGTCCGAAGTACTGGTACTGGAGGACGTTTCCGGACTCATTGCCTCCGGCGGAGGGGAGGCCGGCGATCGGGAGGATGTTGCGCAGCACCATGTAGGAGTTGCCCCGCTGGGCAAAGGACGGCCGCGTCAGATCGGTACTGCAGGTGTCGGCGGATGTAAGGACAGTGCAGACGTCAGACAGCTGGCCCTGCACGTTCAGGTAGTCGTAATAGGCAACGCCCATGCGCCACTCGGATTGCGGATCGAAGCGCGCGCCGAAGCCAGCCTGGGCGGCGAGCAGGTACTTGTCATGGCTCGGCAGGTCTGCCGAGGTTAAAAAGTTGGTCGTTTGGGCATTCAGCGCGGTGTTGAAGACCGGAAAAGCGCCGGCCACCACGAACGGCGTGAACCCGGGCGCGATTTCGTGTTTGGCCTGGGCGGCGATGCCGTCGAAGCCGAGGTCCTTCCAGAACACGAGATCGGTCGCCGTGAAGAACGGATTGTCGAAACGGCCGACGTTGAGCACCAGGTCGCTCCAGGGGCTGTAGCGGAGGAAGGCGCGGTCGAGCCAGAAGTTGTAGTTGCTGAAGTCGCCGCCGGCGCCGCCGAGCGTCTGGTTCGCCGAGACCGGCCCGTTGCTGTCGCCGGTGCCGAGCCGAATTCCGGCGCTGAAGCCGTCGTAGAGATCCGCGTCCAGGCCGAACCGGGCGCGGATCTGTTCGCGGTTGCGGTCCTGGCTCGTATCAAACTGCGGCCAGAGGTACGGGTTGTCGCTGCCTATGTTATACGGCGCGCCCGTGTTGATGGCGTTGTAGTTGACGCCCATGTAGTTCGTTTGCCCGGAAACATTTCCCTTGGGAAAGAAATCGCCCTCGTAGCGGGTGCGGACGTCGCCATAGAAGCGGATGCGCGACACCCATTCCGGGAACGTGCCGGGCGACGCCCAGTGCTCGTCCTGGGCCTTCGCCATCACTTCCTTCTTGATCTCCTCGCGCAGCTGCTTCTTCACCACCTCCGGCACATAGGTCACGTGCTTGGTGCCGGGCGGCGACACCGCGTCCGCTGCCGCGGCCGCGGTCTTCTCCGCGCCGTCCGCCTTGACCGTCGCATTGCGCACCGCCTGGCGGGCCACGTAGGCCTCGTCGTCTGCCTGCTTGATCAGCGCGGCCGCCTGCTCCCCGGTGATGACGTTGTTCTTCACCAGCAGGTTGATCAGGTTGATGGTCGAATTCGGGGACGGCGGCGCCTCGCGCGAGACGGTCGGCCGCTTCGGCGCGGTCCCCTCGGCGTCCTGTGCTGCCGCCGGACACGCCAGCGCGAGGCCACACAGTGCCGCACCGAACGGCAACAGACTGCGCCTCAACATGTTGTCCCGTACCATACCCAAACCTCTTCTTCTCAACGCTTACTTGTTACGCAGCACTTTCAAGTTCTTCTCACCGGACGACGCCGTCCGGCTTCAGGTCGGCTTGCGCGCGGTCACGCGCGTCACGATCGGCATCGGCATGTCCTTCGGCGGCGGCTCGCGCAACGTCAGCCCGCCCAACACCTCGTCGCGAATGGCGGCATCGAGTTCGGCATCGCCGGTTGACGAGACCAACTGCACGCGGCTGACCCGGCCCGACCCCTCGGCCCACAACCTGACCTTGATCTCCATGACCGCATTGCGGGTCTTCTTGTTGTTGCGGAGCGCCGCTTCGATCTGCGTCTGCACCATGCTGGCGTAGTAGCCCCAGCGACCACCGCCGCCTCCAGGGCCGCCCAGGCCACCACCGATCAGGCCGCGCCCCCCAGGCCTTCCCAGAAGGTCGCCAGGACCGTCCCCCTTGGCATCGAGTGCCGGCGGGCCGGGCAGCGGCTCTTCCTTGGCGTCCGCGGGCTTGTCCATCGGCTTGTCGATCGGCGACTGCTCGATGATCTCCTGCTTGACGGGCGTCTGCTCCACCATCTTCTGCTCGGGTGGGGGCGACGGCGGCGGCGGTGGAGGCGGCGGCGGCGGGGGCGGTTGAATGTTGACAATGGTGAATTCCTGCACCTTGCGCGGCGGATCCTTGTCGCCACCCAGCAGCACCATCACCACGCCACCCAGCAATACGAGAACGACCGCGCCGGTGGCGGCGGCGACGACATAGCGGCGCTTCGACGACCCGCCGTTGTCCTCCCCATCGTCGTCCTGCTGGTCCATGCTGCATCCCCGTTCGCAAGCGTCACTTCACGAGCGGCTTGGTGGCGAGACCGACCTGCGTGATGTTGAGGCGCCCCAGCAGGTCGAGAACCTCCATCACGTTCTGGTATTGGGTCTGGGCGTCGCCGCGCAGCACCACCGGAAAGTCCGGGGTCAGCGCCCGCTGCTGCACCAGCCGCGCTTCGAGCTCGGGCAGCGTCACGGGGATAGTGTCGAGAAAGATCTTGCCGTCATTGGTGACCGTGATCGCCTTGGTGGTCTGCGCCGCCAGGCTCGGGGCGGCGCTCGCCTTCGGCAGGTTCACCTTCATGCCCTGCACCGTCGCCGTGGTCATGATGATGAAGATCACCAGCAGCACGTAGGCGAGGTCGAGCATCGGCGTGATGTTGATGTCGTCGTATGGTTTGTCGCCCTGGACCTGCATGGCTTACTCCGCGGCGATCTTGTGCGGCTGGGTCGGCCGCGGGTGATAGGACTCCGCCATCTTCGTGACCAACTCGTCGACGAAGACCTGCATTTGGGCGGACATGTCCTTGATGCGGGTGATCAGGTAGTTGTATCCGAACAGCGCCGGGATCGCGACGGCGAGGCCCGCCACGGTGGCGACCAGCGCGGCGGCGATGCCCGGCGCGATCGCGTTGACGTTGACGTCGCCGGAGGCGGCGATCGCCGCGAAGGTGATCATGACGCCGACCACGGTGCCGAGCAGCCCGAGGAACGGGCCGCCCGAGATCGCGATGGTCAGCACCACCATCAACTTGTTCATGCGCTGGGTCTCGGTGATGAAGCCGCTTTCGAGCACCGCGCGGATCGCTGCGATCGATTGTGGCGACAGCGTCTGCGCCTGGTCGGAGCCGGCGAAACGATGGCGGATCTCGCGCACGCTGCGGTGGAACAGATGATACAGCGACGACTTCTGAATCGACGTGCGGTCTTTCGCGGCGACCTTGCCCCCAAGGCTGGAGAAATTCTCGTCGTCGACGGCAAGCATCGCATCGAGATCCATTGCGCTGTCGCGGAAGTGCTTGAGGAACAGCGCGTTGCCCCTGGAGACCCGGTTGAGATAGGAGATCTTGTCAACCATCACGATCCAGCTGATCACCGCCATGATCGCCAACAGGCCGATCACCACCCAACCATCGAGCGTCACCGACTTCAGGATCACCGCGAAGTAGCCGCCGGACCAGCTCGAATTCTCCTCGTCCACGCTGAACGCGATCAGCTTGGCCTGATCGAGACCCTGGCCGAACGCCGACAGCTTGATGAAACCGGCCGGGCGAGCGGCCTTTGCGATCTGCAATTCATCGATTGCGCCTGCGAACCCGACCGACGGGGACGCCGCGACCGGTGCGTCGCCAGTCGCCGGCGCCGCCTCCGGGGCGCTTTCGGCCGGCGCGGCCGCAGCCGTCACCTCGCCCCCGACCGACGCCGTGCCGGTCATTGTCGGCAAGGGCGCGGCCAGGGTGGAGAACTGATTGCCATCGACATAGAGGGCGATCTGCGCGCCGTTGGCGGTCATCGCGAGATGGCGCCAGGTCCCCGGCGTGATCGCCGCGCCCTCGCCGCTGCGCTGCGTGGTGCCGCCGTTCGTGACCTCGACGAACGGCACGCCGTTTTCCAGGATGATCTCGAGGCTGTTCGCACCTTCATGGCGCGCAAACAGCACCGCCCGGGGCTGCGGCGCCGCCATGTTCACCCAGGCCGACCACGTCATCGCGCCGCTTTCGGGCACCACCAGGGACGGCGCGCCGGGAAGTATCAGCGGGGTCTGGCCATCGAGCCGCGCGCCCAGCCCGATGATGGCGCCTTCGGCGCTCGGCACCACGTTTTGCGCGTTGCTGGCCCAGGCCGAGGAATCCAGTGCGGGCGCGCCGTGCTCGGCAAAATGATAGACCAGCAGCGTGTCGGGATCGTAGGTGCCCTTGGCGTCGACGGCAGCGGGAGCCTTCGGATTACCGAAGTACAGCCACAGCTCGGTCTTGGTGCCGGGGCGCAGGTCGGGCACGCTGACCCACACCAGCGCCTCGCCGAGCAGCGAATCGAATTTCTCCACGTGATGCTTGAGCGGAGTCTTGTCGTCGCCAGCGATGAAGCGCAGGTCGGCGCCGTCCTCCTTGGCCGATCCGAAGCGGAAGTTGCCGACGTGCAGGCGCACCAGCACCGGCGTGGTGCCAATCGGGTCGGTGATGCCGGCGCCTGTGGCCGCCGTGTCGATGGTGATCTTCTTGCGAAACGTCCACTGGTCGTTCCACCACGCCGCCGCCGGCCCGGGCCACAGCGCCGCAACGGCGACAATCGCCATCAGCACGATAGCGGGCAGGCTGAATGTGCCCGAGCGCTTGCCGTTCTTGCCGCACATGCTCATTAGAATTCACCCCAAATTCGAAAGACCGTGCGCGGATGGTTTGCGACCGTGATCTGCTGGCTGGTAACCGGCATGGCGACCAGCACCACGCCGTTCAAATACTGCACGAGCTTGAAGCGCGTCCCGATGCCGTAGCTCGCGAGGTTGGAATAGGTGGCCTGGCCGGCCAATGGATCGTGGATGTAGTCTCTCCCGGCGTCGCCAAAGGCAAAGAAGCGCCACTCGTCGACCGGGTTGAAGGGCGTTTCGTGCTTGTCCTTGTCGGTCCCGGCCGGCTGGGCAAGCAGCGTCCCGATGTTCGGGGTGCGAAGCTCGACGGTGCCGAAGGCGCCATAGTCGCCGAGGACTTCGGATTCGAGATATCCGCGCACGGTGTCCTGGCCACCGAGGCTGAACTGCTCGCTCGACACCAGCGGCTGGTCGGCCAGCTGCCCCTGCACCTTGGTGAAAAGCTGGACGCCGGCCGGCAGGTCCTGGGTATGCGACAGGTCTGCGCGCAGGGTGATGAAACTTTCCGTCGCGTCGGCCCGCTTGGCCTCGAAGTCGGCCGGGGTGCTGCCGATCCCGCGCAGGCCCGCGGTGATGCTGGCGTTGAGCTGGGTCAGCCGTCCGTCACCCTGCCAGGTCGCGCTGTAGCTGGCGACCAGCGGCACGTAGGTGACGGGAGAAGAAAAGGCGTCGGTGCCGAGACCGACTGTCTGCTCGAAGTGCTTGAAGTCGGCGCCGATGGAGATCGTGTGCACCAGTTCGCCCAGGGAAGGCAGCGAGATGACCGCGCGGGAGCCGATCACCTGGCCAGGACCCACGACGTTGATGCCGCCGACAGTGGCGACTGAGCTCGCCGACGTGAGGCCGTAGACGAGAATGTTCAACCAGTCGAGCTCGGTGCGCGCCAGGTAGGAACCGGAAAACACCTCGGCGTCGCTACGGCGCTGCGGCGCCACCTGATAGGTGAAGGTCGCCGAATCGCCACGCTGCCACAGGTCGTCGTAGTGAAGCGTCACATTCGTCCGCAGCGGCGTCGTGAACGGGCTCTGCCTGTTGTTGATTTCGACGGTGCCGTGGAATGGAAGCTTGTCCTCCACATTGAGGTCGACGTCGACCGTGCCCGGCGCGACGCCGGCCCGCAGCGCCGGCGTGACGCGCCGGTCGGGCCACTGGTTGAGCGAGACGATGTCCTTGGTGACCGCGTTGAAGTTCGGCAGCGAGCCTTCCTGCAGCGAAGCGGCCTTGTGCTTGATGTTATCGAGGTCGAAATAACGCGACCCCTTGACGCGGAGCCGCCCGACCTTGTTTTCGCTGACCTTGAGGACGACGAAACCGCGGGTGGCGTCCTGCTGCGGGACGGCGACGTTCACCGTCTGATAGCCCTTGTCATGATAGGCTTTCTCAAGTGACGCGCGGGCCTTCTCGACATCGTCCGCGGTCTTGCCCGGTCCGAGGAACGGGTACACGGCCTCCTCGACCTCGATTTGGGGCAGCGCGTCAGCGCCCACGACCCGATACTCGTCGATATCGAACCGCGCCGCCGGAGCTGCCGGCGCGGCGGGCTTGGCGGCCGATTTGTCGCCGTCTGCCTTGGCTGCATCCGGCTTGGCGCCATCGGACCTCGATCCCCTCTTCTTGGCGCTCGCACTGTTACTCCCGGTCTCATCGCCGCCGGTTTCAGCGCTCGCCGGCTGCGCGGAAGACGGCGCGGCAGCCGTGGCGCGCGTCACCGACATCGCCGTCACGGCAGCGACCGCGAATGAGACAGCGAACACGGAACAGCAGCAGGCCACGCGGGTGCACCAGGCGCGAGCACGTCGGGAATAGCCCCCAGAGGCCAGATCCTGCGGCTTCACCCCGTGGTGAAACGCGGCTCGATCGTCGGCAACCAACAAAACTCGCACCACACAATGCCTCGCAATAGATACACGCGTTGCGGACAAACGCGGTGCGGGCGGGACGACGGCACCCCCCACCTTTGCACACCACCGAACATAGACGGAGGGCCATGCAACTACGTGCTATCTCACGATGCACTTCTGCAACCTGAGATGGCATTCTTTCATCGCATTTCGTCGCGTTCGGGCATGCGTCGGACGTCACGAACCCCACATCCGGCGGCCCCAACGTCCTCCGCGTTAAACACCTAGCAACCTATTGTGAATGCGCGATGTCAGTCGCGTCCTCGGCCAACTCGTGCGGCGTCATGACACGGCAGTCATTTCAACGGCTTGCTTGCTGTCGCTACTGCGCGACCGCGCGGACGTGACTCGCTTCGGCTCAGCGCAAGCTGCGCAGCGCAATCCTGTCGGTCAGGTCACGCATCTTGGCATTCAGCGCGGCAAAATTCACTGCGCCGCCGCCCCGCCCCAGCACCGATCGCCCACGGCTGGGAGCTACGGCAAACAGCTGGCCGAAGGTCGGCTCCGGCACTGTGCCGGTAACCAAGACGCCCCGCGCGGCGAGATGGGCGCGCACCCGGACACAATAATTGACCGAGAGAACCGAGAAACGCGACTCGCCGAGTCCGGCGCGGTATTTCATCGCCGCGGTGCAGATGTCCTGTCGCCCGAGCCGCCAGGCCGCGGCGAGATATGTGACACCGTAGTGAATGTTGATCTCGGGGGCAGCGAATTCGGCCATGCTGCCGGTGAAGCCCAGCATGCGGGCCGTCCCCGGCATCACCTGCATCAGCCCGATCTCGCCGTCCGCACCGATGGTCGCCGGGTTGTAGCTGCTCTCGACCGCCATGATCGCGTCGGCGAACTCCGGCGGGACACCCAGCGCCGTTGCCTCGTGCTCGATGATGGCCCGGTAGGCGCCATTGTCGCGGTAATCCGCATGGCCGGGGGCCGTGGTGAAATGCACGCCAAGCGGCCGGCTGCGCGCGGCGAAAACGTTCGGGGGCGGCAAGTCGGAAGGGGCGATCGGCCGCAAGGCGATCGGCTTCGGGAGCGAAATCGGCGGCAAATCCAGATCATCGGCGGCTTCGGCCAATGCCGTCGCGCGCGGCACGGTCTCGCTGGCGGTGCGGTCAGCTTCCTCCGCAGCCGCTTGGCCAGTCAACAAGGCGAAGCCCACCAGGGCCAAGGCCCCTGTCGTCGCAGCCGTCACCGCGCGCGGGGGACCGCACCGGCCAAGGCTTCCAGCATTGCAGCGGACCGACCTGTCAACGCGCCGCGACATCAGCGGGTCGCCCGCACGGGCGGCACCGGCGGTCGGTACGGGATCACCGAGCGCCCGTAGTTCTGGCCGTACTGCTCGCGCACCGCGGCTGAATTCGCAAGGCCGACGGCGACGTCGGGCGATCGCGCGTCGAGCGGCGGATTGGCACTCGAGGGGTTGACGCGATCGACCTCGCGCTTGAGCTGCTGGTTGAGGCACCCCATGCCCCGGTCGCCGCCGATATCGACGTCGACGCAGCGTTGGAAAGTCGGCGCCGGCGGCGGCTGGCCACCGATGACGATGCCGCCTGGTGCAGGCGGCGGCGCGCCGTCCAGGGCCGGCGGCGCCTGGGGCGCCGCTGGAGACGACAGGGCGAGGAGCATGATGCCGCTTACGGCCAGGATTCGTGCGTCCATGATGCAGCCTTGCCTGTCGAGTGTCTCATCGTCAACTCGTGTTACTGCGGAGCGCCGTTGTCTGGTTTGCAGTTGCTGCCCTGGCCAGCGCAGCCCTGGCCCTCGCCACCGCCGTAGCCGAGCACTTCGACGACAAAGACCGAGGGCTGGCTGGCGGCGACTGAGCCGGTCGGCGCTTCCGCTGACTTGGTGGATGCACCCGCGGTGTTCCCCGCAGAGGTCAGTGCGCCGATATTCGGCGCCGTGACGACGGGAACGCCGGTCGTGGTGCCGCTGACCGCGGCATTGCTGGAATTGCTGATAACGGGAGCAACGACCACGAGATTGCCGGAGGACCGAACGCCGGCGCTGCCGAAGTCGATGATGCCGCGCGGCGCTTGCAGGTAGAGGTTCGAGGTCGCGCTGTTGCTCGTGGTCTGGAGCACGCCGATGCCGGCGCCGCTCACAAGCCCGGTGGGATTGACGGTCTCGCCGTCGTCCTGGCTGAACGACACCTCGAGCGGCGGCTGCGAGGTCGTGGTCTTGGCGCCGCGGCCGGCGTCGAGGTCGGCGTTCGAGCTCCACATCGAGATGTCGCCGCCCTGCTCGGTGAAGACGCGGCTGGTGTTCACCTCCACGCTGCCGTCGGTGAAGGTGTTGATGGCGCCACCCGAGAGCGTGAGGATGCCGAGATTGTTCAGCTTCAGGTTGGCGTTCGGCTCGACGTCAAGCGAACCGACGTTCACGCTGCCGCCGGGGCCGAGGATCGAGATGTTTCCGCCGAGGTCGGTCTGGATGGTGGCGTGCAGCAGGTTGAGATTGCCGGTCTGGATCAGCGTGGGGATCTCGCTGGTGAAGTTGCCTGCGGCGCCGCTCAGGTCGACGGAGTTGACCAGTCCGAGTACGTTGACCGCGTCTTTGCCGGCGCCCTTGGCCAGCACGCTCGCCAGGCTGCTGCCCACCGTCTGCACCGTACCGCCCAGGTCGTTGGTGTAGCCGTACGCCGCCGGGAACAGGGTGTTAATCATGATGTAGGCGTCGAGCAGTGCGGCCTTCTGGTACTGGCCGACATTGGCCTGGTAATATTGATAGAGGCTGCTGCTGGTATTGCCTGCGCTCTTCAGCTCGGCGCTGAACACCTCGTCGACGAAAACCTGCTGCAGGGCGGCCGGCAAGTTCTCGAAGGTCGCGAACACGTTGGTGCCCGCCGGCGGGCCGCCATTCGAGCAGGCCAGCTCGCCCGTGGTGCAGAGGAAGGCTGTGAGTTCACCGACGTAGTTGTGCGCGACGTTGGCCGCGTTGGCCGGATCGACATAGGTGTCGATCACCGCCTGGTAGTCGACCTTGTTGCCGACGCCGAACAGCGCGATGATGTCTGCTCCTGTGGTGGACAGCAACGAGTTGCGGTTCTTGTCGGTGTTTGCATAGGGACCGAGCAGCGCCGGATCGTACATGCCCGGGGAGCCCACCACCCATTGATTGCCGACCGGCATGGTCGTGACGACACCGTTGGTGATGATGGAAACGCCGGCATTGCCGACCGATACGATGCCTTCCTGGATCTTGGCATCCGCCGTGGTATCGAAGCTCGAGGGCAGGAACGGACCGAGATTGCGTCCGGCCTGCACCACGAGGAAGCCCGGTCCGGCGATCTGGATACCGCCGAGGTTGTGATAACCGGTGTAGTAAATGTCCCGCCCCGCGGTGATGGTGGTGACGTCGCTCGGCGCGATGTTCTCGACCGCGAGGTTGAGGTCGACGATGTCGAGCCCGGCCTGGATCGCCGCCGGCCGGTTGATGCTGATCCCGCCGGCGCCGGTGATGCTGCCGGTGACGGCGTAGATCTTTGCCGTGGACTCGGTGGTCTGTTGCGCCAGCACCGCGCGGCTGAAGGAGGCGTCCTCTCCGTTGTTGGGCTGGTAGGGGTTGAAGGCGGCATCGAGCAGCGACGGGCCCGCCGAGAACGTCGGGAAATCCGCCGGAGCCGACAGCGCCAGCGATTGGGCGACGCCGCCGGTCAGATCGATGCTGTCTTCCGCCAGCAACTGGAATGTGCCGCTCGGCGATCCGACAAGGTTGATGCCCGGGTTTCTTCCGCCCGTGAGCCCGTTGGTGGTGATGCTCCCGTTCAGGGCGATGGCGCTGAAGCTGGCCGGATAGTCCGTGGTCGTGGAATTGCCGAACAGGAAATAGATGGTCGTGGTCGGGCTGCTGGCGATATTGATGTTGCCGGCGATGGAGACGACGGTGGCCGCGCTGTCTGCACCGTAGGTGTCCATGTACAGCTTGTTGGGCGTACTCACGAGCGCCGGATCGGCGTAGGAGCCGACCTGCCCGT
Organism: Xanthobacteraceae bacterium; assembly: GCA_052326245.1. Taxonomy (GTDB): domain Bacteria; phylum Pseudomonadota; class Alphaproteobacteria; order Rhizobiales; family Xanthobacteraceae; genus Bradyrhizobium_A. The sequence continues at coordinate 31,642 of JBKQQE010000062.1, forward strand.
GCAGTTCCGCGGGGTTGATCACCCCGCCGATCGACACCGATCCGCCCGCGGTGAGAGTGATCTGGCCGGTGTCGACGGCGAGCAGAGGCAGATCCTGCAGCGTGCCGGTCTTGACCGTCAGCGTCCCGTTGGCCCCGACCGAACCGCCAGCCACGATGGTCGCGGTGCCCGAGCCCTCGTAGAACGATCCGCCGAGGATGTTGCGTCCCGCCCGCACCGTCATGTCGCCGCTGCCGAGGATGGTGGTCACCGGCGTGCTATTGACGCCGCTGCTGACCGAGACGAGGCCGCCGCTGGTATAGCCCGTCGTCGGCAGCGACACCGAGACGTCGATCAGGTCGCGTCCCGCCGTCACCGACACGTTGCCGCCGGCGCTGAGGATGCCCTGCTGGAAGCTGCCGTATTGGATCCACCACGCCGATTGCGACGCGATCTCGGTTCCGAACGGCGCGAACACTCCCGCTCCCATGATGGAGACCTGCGACGCCTCCGCCTGGCCGGCGATCTGCGTGGTCGCCACGTCCGACAACAGCCAGGGAAAGTAATACTGATAGTTGGCGACGGTCTTTCCGGACACGGTCGAGGTCGGGTCGCCGTTGCGGACGATGTCGCGCTGCGCGACGAGGGTGACATTGCCGCCCTGGTACGGGAACGCCGCCGCCGTCGGAGGCCCGAACACCACATCGTAGCCTTGGTTCACATCGGTGGTGGCGGCGATGCCGTAGGCCAGGATCTGCGGCTCGAAAAATCCCGCCGGGTCGGACGCGACCACGTTTCCGGATGCGTTGAGAGTGTAACCGGCAGAGGCCGGGAGCGCGGCGTTGACGCCGGCGGCGTAGATCACGCCCGGCGCGCTCGGATCGGTGAGGTCGATGTCCTGGGCCGCCGAGATGGTGATGTTGCCGGTGCCGGTCCGGACCATGGTCGGCAGCGTCACGGTGGTGGTTCCGGAAGGATAGAGTGATTGGGAATAAGTGGTATGGCCCGAAACAACCACGTTGCCAGCGCTGGTGCCGCTGCTGGCCTTATTATTGACGGCAGCGAACGGCCCCGACTGCACCGCCGCGAGCGGCTCCATCGTGCTCGGATCGGCGCTGATGGCGACGGCGCCGTTGGTGTACCTGACCGACGCGCCTGCCGTGAAGGTATAGGACCATGAGCCCGGGTTGGTGACCTGGGTGATCTGCATCTGCGACACGGGGATGTTCGGCGGACTGCTGGCAATGGGGCCGTTGCAGTTGGTGCAGACGTTCAATTCGTTCGGGAACAGGTCCGCCTCGGCGAGCAGCTGCGAGGTCGGGCTCGAACCATTCGCATTCGAATTGTAGGGCACGATCGGAACGGCGGTGTAGTTGTTGAGATAGTAAAGGTCCGAATCGATCGAGCGCGACGGGTTGGCGCCCAACGCCGTGGTCACGTAATTCTTGAGGGCGGTGACGTAAGTCGTATTGGTGCTGAGGTAGTCGTTGAACGAGAAGAAGCCGTCGGAGATCGAGGCGTTGATGTCGATGTTGCCCGCTGCCACCAGCGTCAGCACCCCGGGCTCGATCTTGAACTGCGGATTCGCCTGGGTACCGAAATTGGCGACGTAGCGATACTCGAAGTTCACGGCGCTGGTCGCCGGGTTGTAGTACGAGTACCCGGTGGCTTGCTGCAGGTTGACCGCCGTGCCGGCCGCCAGGTTCCAGTTGCTGGCGATGGTGATGTTGCCGTTGTTGACGACCGTGCTGGCATTGACCAGTTCGATCCCTGGAAGCAGGTTGAT
>JBKQQE010000063.1:0-2875 GCA_052326245.1 Xanthobacteraceae bacterium
ACGCGTGGCGCGTGACGCGACAAATCGAGCGGGTGCACAATGGACGGACAGATCATTCGCCAGTCGTCTTCGTATCGCCAGGGCCTGGTGCTCGGCCTGACGATGGCCGAGATCATGATCCTCCTGGAGTTCTGCCTGCTGATCGCGATGGCCGCCTTCATGCAGGTGGAACATCAGAAGCTGGAACAGGCGCAGATGCAGCTCGATCAGGAACGCGTCGCGCGCAGGTCGGAACGCGACCTCGTGGCCGATGTCAGGGCAAACCTGGAAACCCTGCACCAGCTTCGCGCCGCGGCCGGATCGGACGACCCCGGCGTCGTCGACCAGTACTGGCGCGAACTGGTGGAGAGCCGCAACGTCGTCACCGGCAGCGGGCTGCCGCCCGCGCAGCTGCGCGACAGGGTCGCCGATGCCGCTACGCTGAAGGCCAGGGGCATCGACGTCGAGACCGCGCTCCGCAACGCGGATATCGTCGGCAGCGTCGAGAAAAACCTGCCGGAGCTGAAGGATCGATCCCTCAGTTCCAGCCAGCTCGCGCAGCTGCTCGAGCAGCGGCTGCGGCCGCAGAGCACCGGGCATCAATGGCCGCCCATCATCAATCTGAGCGAGGCCGGAGGCTATCATTTCCGCAGCCGCAGCGCCGAGCTGTCGGAGCAATTCCGCAGCGATCTCGCCGGGCCGATCCCCGAGCAGATCCTGCAACTGATGAAGCAGTATGACGTCGACGTCATCGAGGTGGTCGGCCACACCGACGAGCGGCCGCTCGGCGCGTCCAGCCGCGATTCCAATCTCGACCACGACCTGGTTGCGGTGCTGAAGAATTCCGCGGACGTTGCCAGCATGGTGCCGGCGGATAACGCGGGACTGGGGCTGGCGAGAGCGGTGTCGGTGGTCAGCGTGCTGCTGCAGAACAAGGCGCTGGCGGGATACAAGGTGCTGCCGTTGTCCGGGGCGCAGCTCATCAACAACGACGAGACCCTGGCGATCTCGGGAACGCCGGGCGACGTGCTCGAGCGGCGCCGCATCGAGATCCGCTTGCGAAAGTCGGCGTCGGGCGAGTCGGTGGCGAAAACGGTGTCGGTGCCGGCGACACCGGCGCTACCCGAGCCGCTGCTGAACCGCGCGCGACCACGTCCCGAGCCTCAGATCGGAAAGCCTCTGAGTATCCTGCGCGGTCTATAGGCGGGCTCCGGAACCCGCCGCCGCTGCGCAAAATCGATTTGACCGCGCCAGGCTTGGTTCCTATAAGCTTTCCTTTAGAACTGTTCTAAAGTTTGAAAAGGCCATGAAATGTGGGCGTTTGCGGTCGCGCGCGCGCCCTGGCCTTGGTTTCGCCGGCAGGCCGACCGGGTGGGCCGACTGCGGAAAGGTCGCGTTCCATGTCACGCCGGTTGGATCGGTTGCTTGCCTCGTCAGCGTCAACGTCCTGCGCGTGGGCCTGCGGCCTGCTGCTCTGCATCGGCTGGGCGCAACCGGCGCGCGCGATCGACGAGATCCAGGTCTACAATGCAGGCATTGCCGCGGTCGGCCAGTTCACGGTCGAGCAGCACCTCAACTACGTCGCGCTCGGGCTCAAGGACCCGCCGTTTCCCGGCGGCATCGTCTCCAACCACAGCCTCAATGGCACGCCCGAGTTTGCCTACGGCGTCACCGAGTGGTGGGAGCTCGGACTCTATTTGCCGTTTTCCGTCCAGAACAACCAGTTCTTCTCCGACGCCGCCAAGATCCGCACGCTGTTCGTGGTCCCCCACGCCGACCAGCGTTCGTTCTTCTACGGCGTCAACTTCGAGTTCAGCAACACCACGCCGCCGTTTTCCCAGGCCCGGTTCGCCATGGAGATCCGCCCCATCATCGGCGTGCGCAACACCCAGTACGAGTTCATCGTCAACCCGATCGTCGATTCCAGTTTCGGGAAATACGGCGAAACCAATTTCGCGCCGGCGGCGCGGCTGGCGCGCAAGTTCGACAACGACCTGTTCGCCGGCCTCGAATACTATTCCGACTTCGGCGAATTCGGGCATTTCGGCAAGCTGTCGGAACAGCAGCACACGTTGTTCGCGGTCGCCGATTTCAAGGTCGGCCCCCTCGACGTCGATTTCGGCGTCGGCTACGGCCTGACCGCGGGCTCCGACCGCTGGGTGATCAAGACCATCCTCGGCTATGCGTTCCCGGTACCCGGCGCGGAAACCGCCGCCAGCGAGCGGGCCGGACCGGTCAACCCGATGGCGCATACCTCGGCCCGCCTGCTGCAGCAATAGCCGCCCGACCCACCCGCGCGATCGGCGGAACTCTGGCGTTGCGGGATAGCCGCGATGCGCACTTATGAAATGGCAGGGCGATCCGTCTCGAACTTATATGCGGCTGGGTGCAGATATGGACGGCGAATCCGATTTGAATCGATCGCCGCTTGTCCGGCGACGATGATTGCTGATCGGATGGAGGAGGCCCTCATGCACCAGCCCATGAAGCTCGTGACAGCGCTGGTCAAGCCGTTCACGCTTGATGCGGTGTTGGAAGCGTTGAAACGCGTCGGCGTCCATGGCCTGACCATGACCGAGGCCCGCGGCTGTGGCCGGCACACGGGGCGAACGGAATTTTACCGCGGCGCCGAGTACACACCCCTCGTACCCATGCTGAAGCTCGAGATCGCGATCGCGAGCGATCAAGTTGCGACCATCACCGAAGCCATCATCCGGGGGGCCCGGACCGGCGAAAGCGGCGATGGCATGATCTTCGTGTCCGCCCTGGACGAGGTGGTGCGCGTCAGCACCGGAGCGACCGACCAGATGCCGCCTCGCAAGGCCGCCTGACTGCCATCGCCGCAAGCTCGCGCACGTCGACGTTGTGCCGTCACCGCGACGGTGGCTGATTTGCC
>JBKQQE010000064.1:0-12561 GCA_052326245.1 Xanthobacteraceae bacterium
CAATGCAGGTCCGCTGTTGTCCTCGCCGCATCAGGTCACGCTCGGCAACCCCGACGGCGACGTCACCCTGGTCGAGTTCTTCGATTACAGCTGCGGCTACTGCAAGCGCGCGCTGCCGGATCTCATGGCGCTGCTCAAGGATGATCCCAGGCTCAGGATCGTGCTCAAGGAGTTTCCGATCCTGGGGCCGGGCTCGACGGAGGCGGCGCGGGTCGCCATCGCGGTGCGCATGCAGGATCCCGGCGGCGCGAAATACCTCGCCTTCCATCAGCAACTGCTGGCCACCCCGGGGCCGGCGAGCAAGGACAAGGCGCTCGCCGCGGCGGAGCAGCAGGGGCTCGACATGGCGCGGCTCGCAAGCGACATGGCGAGCGACGAGGTCAACGCCACGCTCGCCGAGGACGCCAGGCTCGCCAGTGCCGTGGGCGCCACCGGCACCCCGGCCTACGTGGTCGGCAAGGAGCTGGTGGTGGGCGCCATCGGCGTCGCCGGGCTGAAGGACCACATCGACGGCGCGCGCCGGCAGGCGGCGAATTGAGCTAGTGTCCCGGTTCTGACATTCGCATCACCTTGCATCGGGCTCTTTTGCGAATGTCAGAACCGAAGGGACACTAGCAAACTATAAGATGCTAGTGCGGTTTTGGATTTGACATTCGCTTGAAGAACCCGCGGCACTACTGAAGCGAATGTCAAATCCACCGCACTAGCGCCCCTCACCCCTTCAGCTGCAGCCGGCCGAGGAAGTCGCGCTTGCCGAGCGGCACGCCCTTCATGCGCAGGATGTCGTAGGCGGTGGTGGCGTGGAAATAGAAGTTCGGCAGCGAGAACGACAGCAGGAAGCCCGCCGCGGTGAACGGCAGCACCCGATCGCCGATCTTGAAGCTGACGTCGTTGCCTTCCCAGGCGTTGACCGTCTCCGCCGACAGCGCCGACAGCGCGGCGCGGGTCTCGACGATCAGCGCCTGCAGGCCGGCATAGTCCAGCTCCTGCCTGCCGGGCGGCGTGAACGCCCCGGTCTTCGCCGCCTCCAGCGCGCCGCGCGAGTGGTGCGCCGCCGAGACGATCTGGAAGCGCAGCGGCAGCATGTCGGGAAACAGCCGGGTCTCGACCAGCGATTGCGGATCGATGCCGTGTTCGGTGGCGTGCGCGAGCCCGCGCTCGAGAACCTTTTCCAGCGCCCCCAGCGTCTGCTGGAACACCGGCACCGTCACGTCGTAAAGCGCAATCGCCATGGTCGTCTCTCCCTTGATGCCTGCGCTCGGTCGTGGCGCAATTGGACCGCGCGCCGACGGCGCCGGCGGGTCAGGCAGGACAGTAGAACGGAATCGGGATCCGGACCAGCGTCCGCGCGACGCCGCCGCCGGGCGACTCGATGCTACTCCGCCGCCCGCGCGGCTTTGGCGCCGAACGCCCGCGTCGGCGCCGGGAAGCCGCAGGACGTGCCGTCGGTGATCTTGACCTGGTCCTCCCACGGCAGCCGGTAGGTCCCCGTCACCATGTCCTGCATGAACGTATAGGGACAATCCATCGCGCCGCCTTTGACCGCCACATAGCCGCGGTGCCAGAGCTGGTAGATGTTGTTCTCGACGCCCCAGTTGACGCGGGCCTCGCGCACCAGATCGGGCCGCACCTCGGCGGTGATGATCTCGTCGGGGCGGCCGGTGGTGCCGTGGGCGATCACGGTGCCGTCGAAATTGACGATCATCCCCTCACCCATTGAATCGAACGAGCCGTCGGATCCGCACATGCAGACGTTGGCGGTCACCATCAGATTCTGGAACGCGTTGGCCTGGTTGGTGAAGCGCCAGCTCTGCCGGATCGGCGCGGTGTAGCCGGCGGTGCGGATCATGATCTCGGCGCCCTTGTAGGCGCACTCGCGCGCCATCTCGGGGAACATGCCGTCGTGGCAGATGATCAGCGCGAGCTTCGCGCCGCGCGGACCCTCGATCACCGGGATGCCGATGTTGCCCGGCTCCCACGGCTCGACCGGAACCCAGGGGTGGAGCTTGCGGTAGTAGAGCCTGATCTCGCCGTGGTCGTCGATGATGAGCCCGGAGTTGTACGGATTGCCGTCCGGGTTGAACTCCATGATCGAGAAGCAGCCCCAGATGGCGTTGTCGATGCACGCCCGCTTGAAGGCCGCGACCTCCGGGCCGTCGAGCCGGCACATGATCGCGGGGTTGGTGTCCATCGACAACCCGTGCAGCGAGTATTCCGGAAAAACCACCAGATCCATGGTGGAAAGATTGCGCCGCGCCTTGCCGACCATGGTGACGATGCGCTCGGTCTGGCGCACCAGATCCTCCTTCGTCACCACCACGGGCAGTTGCAGTTGCACCAGCCCGATGACGACGCCCCCGGGCGATTTGTTGAGGCCACCAAGACCGCTCATGTCGGATGCCTTTGCTGAAGGTTTCGGACGCGGCCGATCAAAGCACGATTTTGGCCCTTGCGGGCGCCCATCGTTGCGCAGATTTCCTGCCCAAGAATGCGGCAGGCGCGGCCAGTCTCCTACTCCGCCCGCGCGAACCACAGCTTGAAGCACGCGCCGGACGGCAGGCGGTTGTCGACGGTGACGGAGGCGCCGTTCAGTTCGGCGATGCGGCGCACGATCGACAGGCCGAGGCCGGTGCTGCCGGCGCGGCGGCGGTCGCGCCGCCAGAAGCGCTGGAAGATCAGGTCGCGCTCCTCGGCGGCGATGCCGGGGCCCTCGTCGAGCACGCTGACGGTGCCGTTATTCCCGACCACGAACTCGACGGTGGTCGCGGGCGGGGTGTAGTTGATGGCGTTCTCGGCGAGATTGCGCACCGCGCGCGCCAGCATCTCGGCGTTGCCGCGCACCCAGACCGGGCCCTCGGAGCCGGTCAGCGCGATCTCCTTGCCCTGCGCCAGCGCCAGCGGCGCGATGAATTCGGCGACGCTGACGCATACCGCGTGGAGATCGGCGCGCTCGGCGGGATCGACCTCGAAGGCGTCGAGTTCGGCGATCTCCAGCAGCTGGCTGATGATGCGCGTCATCGCCTCGACGTCGCGCAGCAAAGCGCCCGCCACCGTGCGGTCCTGCAGGGTTTCCATCCGCGTCCGCAGGATCGACAGCGGGGTCCGCAGTTCGTGCGCCGCGTCGGCGGTGAATTCGCGCTGGATGCGAAAGCCGGTCTCCAGCCGCGCCAGCGCCTGGTTGACAGCGAGCACCAGCGGCCGCACCTCGCTCGGGATCGCCTGCACCGGCAGCCGCAGATCGGTGCGGCTCGGGCCGATGCCGCCGGCGGTCTCCGAGGCCTGCCGCAGCGGCAGCAGCGCGCGGCGGAAGATCGCGATGTCGGCGATCAACAGCACCAGCAGGATCGGCAGCGTGATCCAGCCGACATTCTTGAAGAAGCTGGCGACGATGTCGTCGGTCAGCACGTCGCGGTTGGCGAGATCCTCGCCGGCCTGCACGTAGACGCTCGCCTCGCCGACCCGCTTGCGGATGCTGGCGCCGGACACGGTGGCGTCGCCGAGCCGGCGCTGCAGGAACTCGACCTCGCCGGCTTCGGTGTCGTCGGGAAACAGCGCGCCGCCGTCCTTCAGCGAGGAGAACAGCACACGGTGCTGCGCGTCGAGCACCGCATAGGAATAGCGGCCGTAGTCCTGCGAATACAGGCCCCGCAGGTCGGCCGGCAGGTCGAGCGTGAGCGCGCCGTCCGCGCCGGGGCGAAGGTGGCTCGCCACCGACAGCGCCTGCTCCTGCATCGCCTTGTCGTGAATCTCGTTGGCGGAATAGTTGAGCAGCCACGACAGCGCCAGCGACATCAGGATCGAGGTGATGACGACGGCGACGACGTGCAGGACGACGATGCGCGACAGGATCGAGCCGAAACGGATCACGCCGGCTTTTCCTCGGCAATCAGGTAACCGACACCGCGAATGGTGTGGACCTGGACCCGCGCGCCCTTGTCGGCAAGCTGCTTGCGCAGCCGGTGCACGTAGACCTCCACCGCGTTGGAGGCGACCTCGCCGGAATGGCCGAAGATCTGGTCCTCGACCTGCTTCTTCGACACCACCCGGCCCTTGCTGCGCATCAGGAGTTCGAGCACCTCGGTCTCGCGCGCCGACAGCACCTGCGGCGTGTCGTCGATCGAGGCCTGGCGGTTGCGGGTGTCGAATTCGAGATTGGCGATGCGCAGGTTCGAACCCAGCAAGTTGCCCGGCCGGCGCATCTGCGCCTCGAGCCGCGCGATCAGTTCCTCCAGCGCGAACGGCTTCACCAGGTAGTCGTCGGCGCCGCCGCGCAGTCCCTGCACCCGGTCGTTGAGGCCGCCGCGCGCCGTCAGCACCAGCACGGGGATCGGATTCTTGCGATGGCGCAGTTCGCGCAGCAGCGTCAGCCCGTCGCCGTCGGGCAGGCCGAGATCGAGGATCAGCGCGGCATAGAAGGTGGTCTGCAGCACGGCGGCCGCGTCCTCGACGCTGCCGAGCACGTCGGTCTCGTAGCCGGCCGACTGCAGGCCGCGGACCAGCAGCTCGGCCAGTTCCTCGTTGTCTTCAACGACCAGAAGGCGCATTCACGAAAACCCACCCGCGTCGATTGGTGCCTAGCATTGCGGCCAATCCCGGCGCCAGACAAGGGCGGGGCCGTTGTGGCCGTTTTGTGTCCAAAAGCCGGATCCAAAATCCCGGCCCGCCCGAATCCTCGCCCTTATGTCGTTGATATCTTTGAAAATTGGCTTGTAATATTGGCGTAAGTCAGGTGGTCTAGATCGAACTTATGCGGCAATGCACAAGCCGCCGATCTTCTCCCGCTCTTACTCCCACTCGTAAAACGGAATGACCGACTTGGAACCGCTGCGCCCCCAATTGCCCCGGACCGCGGTGCGGGTAGTGCTGCTCACATTGCTGGTCTGCGTCCTCGGCGCCGGCGCGGTGTATGGCATTCTCAAATTCATGCGCCCGGCGGCGTCGGTTGCGACGGCAACGACCGAGACCGCGGCGACCCCGACCGAGCCCGACATCATCTTTGTCGATCTGACGGAAGCGCAGGCCGCGACGCTGAGGATTGCGCCGGTGGAGACGCATACCTTCGAAACGCTGAAGACGGCGGTGGGAACCATCGACTTCAACGAGAACATGAACGTCCAGGTGTTCGCGCAATACCCGGGCAAGATTCTCGAGGCGACCCCCAATATCGGCGACGACGTCAAGCGGGGCGACATTCTCTTTACCATCGACAGCCCGGACCTGCTGCAGGCGGAATCGACGCTGCTGGCGGCCGCCGGCGTGCTCGAACTGCAGACCAAGACGCTGGCGCGGGTGACCAACCTGCTGCGCACCGGCGGCGCGGCGCAGAAGGACGTCGACCAGTCGACCTCTGACCAGCTGACAGCGGAAGGCAACTTCAAGGCCGCCAAGGACGCGGTGCGGATCTTCGGCAAGACCGATGCGGAGATCGACGCGATCCTGTCCAAGCGCAAGGTCGATTCGACGCTGCTGGTGCCGAGCCCGATCGCCGGCCGCATCGTGGCGCGCAACGCCGCGCCGGGCTTCCTGACCCAGCCCGGCACCGCGCCGGCGCCGTTCTCGGTCGCCGACCTCTCCACCAAGTGGATGCTGGCCAACGTCATCGAGGCCGACGCGCCGTTCTACAAGCTCGGCCAGGTGGTCGAGGTCACCGTGCCGGCCTATTCCGACCGCGTGTTCAAGGGCACCGTCACCGCGCTCGGCACCAACATCGATCCGACCAGCCACCGCCAGCTGGTGCGCTCGGAGATCGCCGACCCCGACAACCTGCTGCGCCCCGGGATGTTCGCGAGCTTCCTGATCCGGATGGGCGACGCGGCGCGCTCGGTCGCGGTGCCGGTCGAGGGCGTGGTGCGCGAAGGCGACGGCACCATGACGGTGTGGGTGACCACCGACCGCCGCCGCTTCATCAAGCACGTCGTCAAGCTCGGAATCGCCGAGCAGAACGGCCTGGCCCAGATCCTCGACGGACTGAAGCCCGGCGAACTGGCGATCGGCGAAGGCGCAGTCTTTCTCAGCAACAAACTCCTGCTCGGAGCCGGCGGTTGATTCCGCCCGCGCCCGCGCACTGAGGAGGCCCTGTGATCAAGTCCCTGCTCGTATTCGGTCTGACCCGTAGCGCCATCATCGTCCTGGGGCTCGCAGTGTTCTGCGTGGCCGGGCTGTTCGCGTTCAGCCGTCTCAACATCGAGGCCTATCCCAACCCGGCCCCGGTCATTCTGGAAATCACGGCGCAGGCCGCCGGCCTCTCCGCCGAGGAGATGGAAAAGTACTACACCATCCCGATGGAAGTCGGGCTGTACCCGACCCCGGGCGTCATCAATGTGCGCTCGACCTCGTTCTACGGCCTGTCCTTCGTCCGCGTCACCTTCCGCTACGGCGTCGACTTCTACTTTGCGTTGACGCAGGCCTCCATCAGCCTGCAGCAGAACGTCAACCTGCCGGGCAGCCTGGTGCCCACCATCCAGCAGTCGAGCCTGGTCGGCGAGATCTACCGCTACCAGATGGTCGGCCCGCCGCATTTCGGGCTGACCAACCTGCGCACGCTGCAGGATTACGTGGTGACCCGCCGCCTGCTCACGATTCCCGGCGTGGTCCAGATCAACTCGTGGGGCGGCACCACCAAGCAGTTCAACGTCGACGTCGACACCCAGAAGATCGAGGCCTACGGCATCACGGTGCCGCAGATCATCACCGCGCTCGGCAATGCCAACGTCAATGTCGGCGGCCGCGAGATCACCGTGGGCCAGCAGTCGGTCAAGATCCGCGGCATCGGCCTGGTCGATTCCGGCGGCGCCGACGACGTCACCAAGGGCTACAAGGTCGCTGACGTCGAGAACGTGGTGCTGACCCAGTCCGGCGGACTGCCGATCCAGATCAAGGACATCGCCAAGGTCTCGATCGGCTACGTGCCGCGGCTCGGCATCGCCGGCCGCGACAAGGACGACGACGTCGCCACCGCCATCGTGGTGATGGGACGCACCCAGCACACCAACGACATCATCCCCAAGGTGCAGGCCGCGGTCGCGCAGATGAACTCCGACGGCACCCTGCCGCCCGGCGTCAAGATCGTGCCCTATTACGACCGCTCGTCGCTGGTCGGCGTCACCACCCACACCGTGCTGCACAACCTGGTGTTCGGCTGCCTGCTGGTGTTCGTGATCCAGTGGGTGTTTCTGGGCAACCTGCGCTCCGCCATCATCGTCGGCGCCAACATCCCGTTCGCGCTGTTCTTCGCCATCATCATCCTGGTGCTGCGCGACGAGGACGCCAACCTGCTGTCGCTGGGCGCGGTGGACTTCGGCATCATCGTCGATTCCGCCGTGATCATGATGGAGAACATCTTCCGCAACTTCCAGTCAACGCAGGCGCAGCGCAGCGCGCTGCTCGGCCACCTCGCCGAGGGCATGTGGGGTTCTGATCCGACCTCGGCGCATTCGGGAGCCACCTACCCCTGGACCGAGCGGCTGAAGATGATCTTCCTCAGCGCGCTGCAGGTCGACAAGGCGGTGTTCTTCACCGCCGCCATCACCGTCACCGCCTTCGTGCCGCTGTTCACCATGCAGGGCGTCGAGGGCCAGATCTTCGGTCCGATGGCGCGCACCTACGGCTACGCGCTGGCCGGCGCCCTGCTCTCCACCTTCATGGTGACGCCGGTGCTGGCCTCGCTGGTGCTGCCCAAGCACATCGAAGAGGTCGAGACCGTGATGGTGCGCGCGCTGCGCGCCGCCTACACCCCGGTGCTGCGCTGGTCGCTCAACAACCTCACGATCTCAGTGACCTGCGGCGTCGTCTTCCTCATCGTCAGCCTGGGAGCCGCCTCGCGGCTCGGCAGCGAGTTCCTGCCGGCGCTGGAAGAAGGCAATTTCTGGATCCGCGCCTCGATGCCGCCGACCATCTCGCTCGACGCCGGCACCGAGGCCACCGGCAAGATGCGCGAGATCATGCTGCGCCACCCCGAGATCCTCACCGTGGTGTCGCAGCACGGCCGCCCCGACAATGGCAGCGACGCTTCGCCCTTCTCCAACGTCGAGCTGTTCGCGCCGCTGAAGCCGTTCGACGAATGGCCGTCCGACCTCACCAAGGAAAAGCTCACCGAGGAACTGCAGCGCGAGTTCGAAGAGGCGCTGCCCGGCGTCGGCTTCAACTTCTCGCAATACATCCAGGACAACGTCGAAGAAGCGCTGTCGGGCGTGAAGGGCGCCAATTCGGTCAAGATCGTCGGCCCCAACCTCTCGATCCTGGAAAAGCTCGCCGACCAGGTGATGGCCGAGATGGCCAAGGTCCAGGGCGTCGCCGACCTCGGCATCTTCCGCGTCATGGGCCAGCCCAACCTCAACATCCGGATCGACCGCGAGAAGGCGGCGCGCTACGGGCTGAACACCGGCGACGTCAATACCGTGGTGCAGGCCGCGCTCGGCGGTACCAACGCCACCACCGTGCTGGAGGGCGACCGCACCTTTGCGCTCGCGGTGCGGCTCGATCCCAAGTTCCGCAAGAGCATCGACACCATCAAGACCGTCAACGTCGCCTACCAGACGCCCTCGGGCGCCGCCGGCTACGTGCCCTTGAGCGAACTCGCCGACATCTCGGTCGACACCGGTGCCTCCTTCATCTACCGCGACCGCAGCCAGCGCTACATCCCGGTCAAGTTCTCGGTCCGCGGCCGCGACCTCGGCGGCACCGTGGCCGAAGCCCAGGAACGCGTCGCCAAGGCCGTCCACCTGCCCAACGGCTACCAGATCCTGTGGGCCGGCGAGTTCGAGGACCTACAGAATGCCAAGGCGCGGCTGATGATCGTGGTGCCGATCACGCTGTTGCTGATCATGGTGCTGCTGTATGGCCTGTTCAACACGCTGCGCGACAGCCTGCTGGCGGTCGCCGGCATCCCCTTCGCCATCGGCGGCGGGCTGATCGCGCTCTACCTGGCCGGGCTCGACTTCAGCGTCTCGGCGGCGATCGGCTTCATTTCGCTGTTCGGCGTCGCGGTGATGGACGGTATTCTCAACATCACCTACTTCCGGGAACTGCGCACCACCGGCATGGACGTCGCCGAGGCGGTGTTCCACGGCGCCGAGCAGCGCATGCGGCCGATGCTGATGACGGCGCTGTCCGCCGGCGTCGGGCTGTTGCCGGCCGCGCTGTCGCACGGCATCGGCAGCCAGGTGCAGCGACCGCTTGCCACCGTGGTGGTCGGCGGTATGTTCATCGGACCGATACTTCTACTGGTCGTGGCGCCGGCGTTGCGTAAGATCTTCCTGACGCGCGCCGAAGAGAAGAAGGCCGCCGCCGGTCATCACACCGACGATACGACCGGTGGCGTCGCCACCGGCCCAGAAATGATCGACTGACCGGGGTCCGCGATGGTGAGCGTTCGCAGAGTTTCGACCCAAGACTTTCCCGCCGGGCCCCGGTCCGCCAAGGCGCGCCTCGCCGCTGGCGTAAGTTTCCTGGCGCTGGCGCTGAGCGGTTGCGCGGTCGGGCCAAACTTCACGCCGCCGACCTCGCCCGACGTCAACCGCTACACCGCGCAGCCGACCGCCTCGACCCCGCTCGATCCGAACGGCCCGAAGATCGCCGGCCAGCACTTCGTCAACGGCGGCGACGTCGCCGCGCGCTGGTGGGCCGCGTTCCGCTCGCAGCCGCTCAACGACCTGATCCGGATGTCGGTCGAGCACAATCCGTCGCTGCAGTCGGCGGAAGCCGCGATCAAGGTGGCCGAGTTCAACGCGCTGGCCCAGCGCGGCCTGTTCTTCCCCCAGGTCGGCGGCAATTACACGCCGTCCTACAACCTGGAATCCTCCCTGAACCCCAACAACAGCTTCTTCGTCCCCTACGGGCTGCACACCGTCCAGCTCAACATCAGCTTCGTTCCCGACGTCTGGGGCGGCAACCTGCGCAGCGTCGAGAGTCTCGACGCCACCGCCGAAAACCAGCTGTTCCAGCTCGAGGCCGCCTATCTCGCGCTCACCGCCAACGTGGTCACCGCCGCGATCCAGGAAGCCTCGCTGCGCGGCCAGATCGAGGCGACGCACAAGACCATCAAGATCGAGCGCGACATCCTCGAGGTGCTGAAGAACCAGCTCAAATACGGCCAGGCCGCGCAGCTCGACGTGCTGACCCAGGAAGCGGCGCTGGCCCAGGTCGAGCAGACGCTGCCGCCGCTGGACAAGCAACTCGCGGTGCAGCGCGACCTGCTCACCGCGCTGGCCGGCCAGTTCTCCGCCGACGAAATCCTGCAGAAGTTCAGCCTGCACGGGCTCGCGCTGCCGACCAACCTGCCGGTCAGCCTGCCGAGCACGCTGGTCCGCCAGCGCCCCGACGTGCGCGCGGCCGAGGCCAACATGCATTCGGCCGCCGCGCTGGTCGGGGTAGCCATCGCCGCACGTCTGCCCAACGTCACACTCAGCGCCAACCCGGGTTACTCCGCCACCAACACGGCGGCGCTGTTCGCCCCGCCCACCGGCTTCTACACGCTGGCCGCCAGCGTCTCCGCGCCGCTGTTCGACGGCTTCACGCTCTATCACAAGCAGAAGGCGGCCGAGGCCTTCCTCGACCAGGCCGATGCGACCTACCGCCAGACCGTGATCACGGCCATGCAGAACGTCGCCGATGCGCTGAAGAGCCTGCAGGCCGACGCCCGCGCGGTGCAGGCCGCGGTGAAGAGCGAGAATGCCGCCAAGGCCAGCCTCGACATCGTGCTGACCCAGCTCAAGGCCGGCCAGATCAACCAGGTCACCGTGCTCACCGCGCAGCAGACCTACTTCAACGCCCTGATCGCCCGGGTGCAGGCCGACGCCGCCCGGCTCGCCGATACCGCCGCGCTGTTCATGGCGCTGGGCGGCGGCTGGCCCACCGACTGCAAGACGCCGACCTGGCGTCAATGCGCGATCGGCGACCCGCCGCCGGCGCCGGAGCAGGTCGCGCAGGCGCAGTAGCGGGCGCCGTCCATTTCCGGAAAGAAACGCGCGATGGCGTTGTTGTCAGCTGACCTTTGCGCCGAGCTGAACGTTCGACTGCATGATCTCGCTCCCGCATGCGGCGAACACGTGGACGGATTGGCGTCCTCCTTCCCCGCCTGATAGCGCCCGGCCTTGTTGCGTCTGAGACACAACACAGGCAGGATCAGCGCGTTTGTCCAGGTCTGGCTTGCGACCTGTGAGGAATTCATGATTTCGATAGCGCTGCCGCTTTGGCTGCGAATTGTCTCGCTCATCGCCGTGGTCGTTGCCGTGTCGGCGGCCAGCCTGTTCGGCTACCGGTACTATACCCACCCGGTCACGCTGACCCTGGCTGTCGGATCGATCGACGGCGGAGGCGCCAAGGCGATGTCGGAAATCGCCAGCGAACTGGTCGCGTTCAATGCACCGGTCCGGCTCAAGGTCGTCGATTCAGGCACCGCGTCCGACGCCGCGCGGCTGTTTGCGGCCGGCAACGTGGATCTCGCCGTCGTGCGCGCCGACGTCGGCGACCTGTCGAAGGCTCAGGCCGTCGTCGTCCTCGCCAATGTTACCGCGCTGCTGGTGGCTCCCCCGGGGTCGCCGATCGACAGCGTCGACAAGCTCAAGGGCCGCACAGTAGGCGTGGTCGGAGGCGATCTGAACGCCAGGGTCGTCGCGGCGCTCACCAAGGAGTATGACCTCGGCCGCGCCAAGGTCGTTTTCAAGAACATCGCGCTGACAGACCTTCGGCATGCGGTCGACTCGCATGAAGCGAACGCCCTGCTTTTCGTCATTCCCCTGACCGAGAAATATCTGTCGCTGGTTCGAGACCTGTATCCCCACGACGCCAAGAGCCAGCCGGTGCTGATTCCGATCGAGGCCGCGGGCGCCATCGCCGGTGCCGACCGGGCCTACGAAAGCTTCGACGTTCCGAAGGGCACGTTGCGCGGCGCGCCGCCTGTGCCGAGCGACGATCTGACCACGCTGAGAACATCGCTGTATCTCGTCGCACACAGGAAGCTGGACACCGACGTGGTGACCGGCCTGACCCGGGCCGTGATGCGCGCGCGAAGGGTTCTGCTGGCCGAACAGCCGGTCTTCGCGCAGATCACCGCGCCCAGTACCGACGCGGATGCTCTCCTTCCCGTGCACCCCGGCGCCGCGGCCTTCTTCAATGGCACGCAGCTGAGCTTCATGGACAAGTACAGCAACTACATCTACATGACCCCGATGGTGCTGGGCGGCATTGCCTCCGTGCTCGCGGCGGCCTGGAAATTTCTTGGTATCGGAAATCCGGAGACCGTCACCGGCCCGCTGGATTCCCTCTATTCGCTGGCGCGCCGGATACGCAGCTCCGACAAGAACGCCGAGCTGGCCGCGATCGAGGACGAGATCGACAACATTCTCAATGCGGAGCGCGTCAAGGCCGCCAGCGGCGACGAGAGCGCGGTGGACAATGCAACATTGAACGTGGTGGCCCACCGGCTTGAAAACCTGATCCATGATCGTCGAATCATCCTGGCGAGCAGTCATGACATGCCTGCTGCGTAAGGCGACAGGCGACCATCCCCCGCGCAGCGCTACCCGACTCTGGGCGCCGTCAGCCTTGCGACCACGTCGGCGG
>JBKQQE010000065.1:0-13515 GCA_052326245.1 Xanthobacteraceae bacterium
TCGACTGCTTCATGATGCGCCACTTCCAAATAGTAAATAGTTGCCGCGCCCGTTCCGGACAAGGCTCGGGTCCCGGCACGGGGCGGCGTCAAGACACGAACAACCGGCGAGGCCGCTTCAAGATGCCTCTGCAAGTTTCCTTTGCGCTTGCCGTGTTGGCGCCAATCTGGCTACACTTGAAGTGTGTGGTCGGCAATTCCATCAACCAGGAGTAATGGGAGATGTCTTGTGGCTGATGGACCTCCCACGATGACACTGGTGGCCGCATTTTTCGCCCACGTGGAACAGCATCCAGAGCGGATCGCCATCGTCGGGCCTGACGGCACGGCCGTCACCTATGCCGCGCTGGCGCAGATGATCGACGACCATACGGACTATTTTCGCCGGGCGGGGATCGGTCCCGGCGATCGCATTCTTGTCACGCTCAAGGTGGAGATTTCGCTTTACGCCTGTCTCTATGCGCTGTGGCGCCTCGGCGCGGTCGTGGTGTTTCCCGAGCCGGCGATGGGGCTTTCCGGCCTGCGCCACGCCGCCACCGTCGGCCCCGCCGCGTGGCTTGCGCCGAGATCGTGGCGCGCCGTCGGGCAGCTGTTTTCGGAGCTGAGGCATATTCCACGCGGCATCTCGCCGCCCGCCGCATCCACCGCTGCGCGCGTCGAGAAAGCCGGCCGCGATGGATCGGCTTTCGCGCTGTCCGACGACACGCCGGCTCTGATCTTCTTTACCAGCGGGTCGACGGGCAGGCCGAAGGCGATCGTGTACACCCACGGCTTCGCGGCGGCGCAGGCGCGCGCCCTGGAGCCGCTGTTTCGCCCCCATCCGGGCGAAATCGATCTCATCGCCTTTCCGCTCTTTGTTCTTGTCGTGCTCGGCCTCGGCTCCACGGCCGTGCTGCCGAACTGGGACCTCCGCAAGCCGCGGGACGTCAGGCCCGATGCGGTTCTTCGCTATGCCGACGCGCACCGTGTAACGCGGCTGTTGCTGCAGCCGGCGATCTGCGAGGGCATCGTCGGCAAGGCCATTCCGGCCTCGGTGCGGGCGGTTCTCACCGGCGGCGGCCCGGTGTTTCCGGACCTGCTGCAGCGCCTGGCGGACAAGGTCCCCGAGGTCTACTCGATCTACGGCTCGACCGAAGCCGAGCCGATCGCCCATATCACCGCCGTCGAGATCACGCCGGCCGACTGGGAAGCGATGAAGGCCGGGACCGGCATTCTCACCGGACACCTGGCGCCGCAGGTCCAGGTCAGGATCGTCGAGGACGAGATTCAAGTGGCCGGCCCCAACGTCAACAAGGGTTACCTCGACCCCGCGCAAAACGCCTCGACCAAGCAGACCGACAGCGCAGGCGTGGTCTGGCACCGGACCGGCGATGCCGGACGGATCGACGCGGAGGGGCGGCTGTGGCTGCTGGGGCGGCTGGAAGGCCGCGTCGGCCGCCTGTATCCGTTCGGCGTCGAGGCGGTAGCCCGGCTGTGGCCGAACGTCCAGGGCGTCGCGCTGTGTCCGGGACCCGCGGGCGAACCAATTCTGGCGCTGGCGGGGGCGGCGGCGTCCCGCGACGACTGGCGCCGGCGCGCGCGCGGACTGGGAATCGAGAAGGTGGTGTTTCTCGATCAGATGCCGCTCGACCGCCGGCACGCGTCCAAGATCGACTATGTCAGGCTCCGGCAGTTGGTGGAGATGCCGTCGCCGGCGCGGTGAAAGTCCGTTCCAGACGTCCCGGCGGATTCAACCGGTCACCACGCATCGACGCACGGGCGCTTGCGACCGGTTCGTGGCGGCGGCGCCGGAACCGAGCGCAACCCGGCCATGATCCAGCTGCGGGTATCGGCGGGATCGATCACTTCGTCGATCTCCAGCACGGATGCAATCGAGACCGCCTTGCCGTTGGCGTAGAGCTCGGCGACCTTGTTCTTGAAATACGTCTCGCGCTCCACCGGATCGGCGATCGCCTCCATCTCCTTGCGGAAGCCGAGGCGGACATAGCCCTCCAGGCCCATGCCGCCGAACTCGCCGGTCGGCCAGGCCACCGTGAAGAACGAAGCATGGAAGCCGCCGCCGATCATCGATTGCGCGCCGAGGCCGTAGCCCTTGCGCAACACGATGCCGAACAGCGGCACGGTGAGGCTGGCGCCGGTGACGAACATGCGCGCCACGTGGCGCACGATGGCGGTTTTCTCGGCCTCCGGCCCGACCATGAAGCCCGGCGTGTCGCACAGCGAGACGATGGGAATATCAAACGCGTCGCACAGCTGCAGGAAGCGCGCGGCCTTGTCGCCCGCGGGCGCGTCGATGGCGCCGCCGAGATGTCTTGGATTGTTGGCGATCAGTCCGAACGGCTTGCCCTCGATGCGGATGAAGGCCGTGATGATGCCGACGCCGAAGTCGCGGCGGATCTCCAGCACCGAGCCTTCGTCGGCCACAAGGTCGATCACGGAACGGATGTCGTAGACGCGCAGCCGGTTTTCGGGAATGGCGCGGCGCAGCAGGCGCTGGTCCGGGGCCTTCCAGTCGGCGATCTCGCCCTGGAAATAGGACAGATACTTCTGCGCCGCGCGCGTCGCCTCCTCCTCGTCCTCGACCAGAATGTCGATCACGCCATTGGGGGCCTGGAACGAGACCGGCCCGACCTCGGCGGGATGATAGACCCCGAGGCCGCCGCCCTCGATCATCGCAGGTCCCCCCATGCCGATCGATGCGTTCCTGGTGGCGATGATCACGTCGCAGCAGCCAAGCATTGCGGCATTGCCGGCAAAGCAGTAGCCGGAGACCACGCCGACCACCGGCACCAGGCCCGACAGTCTGGCGAACTGGACGAAGGAGGGCCCGTCGAGGCCCGTCATCCCGAGCCGGTCGGTATCGCCGGGGCGGCCGCCGCCGCCTTCCGCGTAGAACAGCAGCGGCAGCCGCCACTGCTCGGTGAGGCTGAGCATGCGGTCGATCTTCTTGTGGTTCATATGGCCCTGGGTGCCGGCGAGCACGGTGTAGTCGTAGGCGATCACCATGCAGCGCGCGGCCTTGGCGCCGACCTTGTCGGCATTGACGGTGGCGACGCCGGTGATCAATCCGTCGGCGGGGGTGCTCTTGATCAGATCCTCGAGCTTGCGGCGCCGGCGCTGGGCGGCGACCGCCAGCGAGCCATACTCGACGAACGAGCCCGCGTCGACGAGCTGCGCGATATTCTCCCGCGCGGTGCGCTGGTTGGTGTCGCGCCGGCGCTTGACCGAAGCCGGGCGATTCTTGTCCAGCGTGTTGGCGTGGCGGGCGATCACCTCGGCGAGATCGGCGCGGATGTGGTCGAGATCGACGACCGCTTCCTGCTCGGTCTGGCCGCCGTCGACGTCGGCGGGCTCGAGGAACAGGATCGGCTCGCCGTGCATCAGGGTGACGCCGTCGGCGGCGGTGATCTTGGTCACCCGGCCGCCATGCGGCGCGGTAACCAGATGCTCCATCTTCATCGATTCGATCACGGCGATCTGCTGCCCGGGACGCACCAGGTCGCCCTCGGCCACCCCGATCGCCACCACCGTGCCCTGCAGCGGCGCCGGGATCGCCACCGATCCCGCCGGGCCGCCGGCGTCGCCTGCCGTGGCGGCGGGCGCGTGGTCGCGGTCGAGCGCGCCGACCGCAAAGAACAGCGGGCGCGCCGCCGTCTTCATCGCGGCGACCAGCGCGGCGACATGGTTGTCGATGAAGTTGGTGCTGATGCGATTGGCGACGAAATCCGGATGGGCCAGGATGGCCTGCAGGAACGGGATGTTGGTCTCGACCCCGGCGATGCGGAATTCGCGCAGCGCGCGCGCCGCCTTCGCCACCGCGTCGCCCCAGTGCGGCGCGGGAGCATGCACGATGACCTTGGCGAGCAGCGAGTCGAAGGCGGCGCTGGTCCGGTATCCCGCGTAACCGAAGCTGTCGACGCGGACGCCCGGGCCGGTGGGCGGGTCGAATACGTTCAGGGTGCCGCCGCTCGGATGCGTGGTGCCGTCCGCATCCATGGTCTCCATGTTGACGCGGAGCTGGATCGCGTAGCCGCGCGGGGCGGGGACCTCGGCCTGGGTCAGGCCGAGCGAAACCAGCGTGGCGCCCGCGGCGACGGCAAGCTGCGACTTGACGAGATCGACGCCGAGCACCTCCTCGGTCACGGTGTGTTCGACCTGCAGCCGCGGATTGGCCTCGATGAAGGCAAAGGCCGGATTGTCGCCGGCGGTTTCGCCGTCGACCAGAAACTCGAAGGTGCCGAGGCTGTCGTAATGCGCGGCGGCCGCCAGCCTTTTCGCGGCGTCGACAATGCGCGCCCGCAGCGCATCGCCGAGCGAGGGACTGGGGGCCACCTCGATGAGCTTCTGGTTGCGCCGCTGGATCGTGCATTCGCGCTCCCACAGCTGGCTGATGCCACCATGGCGGTCGCCGATGATCTGCACCTCGATGTGGCGCGCGTTGCGAATCAGGCGCTCGACATAGACGCCGTCGCTGCCGAATGCCGCCTTGGCCTCGGACTGGCATCGCGCATAGGCCTCGTCCAGCTTTGCGCCATCCTCGACCCTGCGCATGCCGCGGCCGCCGCCGCCGGCCATCGCCTTGATCATCACCGCGCCGCCTTTGCCGAGCGAGGCAAAGAAGGCGTTCGCGTCGTCCAGCGTGGTCGGGCCCGTGGTGCCGTCGATCACCGGCACGCCGCAGCGGCGGGCGAGCGCCTTCGCCGCGATCTTGTCGCCGAACAGGTCGAGCGCGCCGGGCGAGGGCCCGACGAAGACGATGCCGGCTTCGGCGCAGCGCCGCGCGAGCGCGGCATTTTCGCTGAGGAAGCCGTAGCCCGGGTGCAGCGCGTCGCATCCGGCGGAGGTTGCTGCGGCCAGCACGCCGTCGATATCGAGATAGGCGCGGGCGCCGCGGCCGGGAATTTCATGCGCCTCGTCGGCGGCCCGGACATGCAGCGACAGCGCATCGTCGGCCGGGTAGATCGCGGCAGTTACGATGCCGGAGTCGGCCGCGGCGCGGGCGATCCGGATGGCGATCTCGCCGCGGTTGGCGATCAGGAGCTTGCGAAATGACATCATGCTTTCCGATACGAAAATAGTTTGGGTCTCGGTTACTGGTTGCCCCCGCGCTATCCCGTCTTCCTGAGGTGCGCGCTGTTGCGCGCCTCGAAGGATGACAGCCAGCTACTAAGGGCTATGGCCGTTCATCCTTGGCGGCTCGCATTCCGCAAGTCGGGTTTACCCGACTTGCGGCCTGAAGAAGGACGCAACTCGGCAAAAGCCGAGTTGCTATGCGCACCTCAGGATGACGGGTCTACGTCGATCTCGATTCGTCCTGCGCTAGGCGTTCAGCTCCTGCTTCTTGACCTTGCCCGTCGCGGTCATCGGCAAGGCGTCGATGATCCGCACCTCGGGCACCTTGTAGACGGCCATTCTTTCCCGGCACCAGGCCTGCAGCTCTGCCGCCGTGATCGTGCCTTGGGCCTCCGGCTTGAGCTGGACGAATGCGACCGGCACCTGCCCCCTGTCGGCGTCGTCGCGGCCCACCACGCCCGAGCCCAGCACCGCCGGATGCTGGCCGAGCAACGCCTCGATTTCCGGCGGAAACACGCTCATGCCCTTCACCTTCAGCATCTCCTTGCGGCGGCCGAGGAAATGAATGAACCCGTCGGTGTCGATCAGCCCGATATCGCCGGTGCGCAGCCAGCCGTCGACCAGCGCGTCCGCCGTTGCTTCGGGCTTGTTCCAGTAGCTCTTCAGCAGCGACGGCGTGCGGACGCGAATTTCGCCTTCGCCGCCGATCGGCACGATGTCGCCGGTTTCGAAGTCGGTGATCTTGAATTCGGCGCCGGGCACCGGGAGGCCAACGAAGATCGGCTGCGAGGTGAGATCGAAGTCGTTGTCTTGGAAGCCGGTGGTGAAAGTGTTCGAGGTGTGCGTCTCCGTCATGCCCCAGGCGCTTTCCGCCAGGATCGTGCCGGTCAGTTCCTTCCAGCGCTGCCGGTAGCCGGCATTGAGCTTCTTCACGAACGACACGACACGGATCTGCTGCAGCGAGCCGAGGTCGAATTCCTTGAAGCGGGGATGGTCCATCAGTTCGACGGCGCCGTCGACCGGCATCGCGGTCAGCGTCACCTTGTAGGTCTCGATGGCCGCCAGCACCCCGATCGCATCCCAGCGCGCCAGCAGCACCAGGGTGGCGCCGGCAAACAGCGGGAAGATCAGGCCGAGATTTTCGCCCGCGATCCAGAACTCCGGAAAGAACGACAGGCACACGCTGGCCTCGTTGATGTCGAGCGCGATGCCGTAATTGGCGGCGGCGGTGTAGACCATGTCGCGCTGGGTATGCACGCAGCCCTTCGGCATGCCGGTGGTGCCGCCGGTATAGTTCAGCGCCGCGACGTCATCGAGCGCGGCGGGCGGCAGCACTGCGACGTCGCCGAGCGCCGCCAGCGCCGGCAGCAGGTCGGTGGCGCCGGGGACGGCGATCCGCGGCGTGCGCACCGAGTCCGGCACCGGAATCGCCGGGTTGGCCGGAATCACGTCGGCGAAGCTGGTGACGATGACCTCGCGCAGCCTGGTCTCGCCCCTGACCTGGTCGACGGTTTCGATCAGCTGGTCCAGCGCGACGATCACTTCCGCGTCGGTGTCATTCAGTTCGTAGGAGAGTTCGAACGCGCGCGACAGCGGCGAGACCGGCACATGCACCGCGCCGAGCTTCAGGATGCCGAAGAAGACGATATGGAATTGCGGGCAGTTCGGCAGGAACACGGCGACGCGGTCGCCCTTGCGCACGCCCTTGGCGGCGAGCAGCGCGGCGAAGCGGTCGCTCTGGCGGTCGAGTTCGCCGTAGCTCAGCACGTTTCCGTAGAAGATGACGGCCGGGTGCTCGGGCTGGCGCCTGGCCCAGGCCCGCAGGTATTCGCTTAGCGCGATTTCGCCATGGGGATATTGCGGCGTGCGCGGCGCGCCTTTCGGCCAGGCCTTGCGCCACAGCTCGCGGACCTGCTCGAGATATTGTTCTTCGTTCAGACGTGCGGTCATGCGCGCCTCCTTTGCGTCGTCGGGTTATCGGGGCGGTGATTTCAGGTCGTCGAGGATCTGGCGCCTGAGCTTGTACTTCTCGACCTTGTTGGTCGGCGTCACCGGCAGCGCCGGAACGAAGCGGATGTAGGTCGGCTGCATGTATTTCGGCATCACGGCGCGGGCGTGGTCGCGCAATTCGGCCTCGGTCAGCGTCTCGCCCTCGACCAGTTCGATGAACACCGCGACGTCTTCCTCCTCGCCGATTTTCGCCGGCACCGGCAATGCCGCGACGGCGCGGATCTTGGGGTGGCTGGCGATCAGGGCTTCCACCTCGAACGACGACACGTTCTCGCCCCGCACGCGGAAGAATCCTCCCATGCGGTCGACGAAGCTGAACAGCCCCGATCCGTCATCGAGCTGCCTGCAGGCGTCGCCGGTGTGAAACCAGCAGGTGCGCAGCGCCTTCAGCGTCGCCTCCGGCTTGCGAAAATATTCCTGCAGGATCAGCCCCGGAAACCGCGGCCGGAACGCCAGCTGGCCGACCTGGCCGAGCGGCAGAACATTGTCGTCGTCGTCGAGAATGGCGGTCTCGAACAGTGGATTTGGAGCGCCCATCAATCCTTTCGGCAGCGGCTGGGCGCCGTCCAGAACGGGGCGTCCGATCGCCGCGCAGCGGGCCAGGACCTCCGCTTTCGACGGGCCGCGCCACAGCTCGCGCGGCGTCCCGTTCTCGGTGCCGAACTGGTCGATCAGCGCGGCGAAGCCCGAGCCGGTCTCGGTCTGGCCGAACCCGACGGTGACGAAATCGATGCCGAAGCGCTGCGCCACCTCATGATGATTGCCCGGCAGCGGCTGCATGTGCACCTTGTTCAGCGTGTTGGCGCGGTCGCTTTCGCGCGGCGCCACGCTCATCAGATACGGCATCATGACGTCGAGCAGCACGCAGGTGGTGGCGCCGCATTCGGCGATGCGATCCCAGAACTTGGTCGGGCTGAACTTGTCCCACAGCCCGACGGTGTTGCCCTGCCACACCGCGCGGGCGAGCAGGAAGAACGCCCCGCCGACATGGTAGAGCGGCAGATCGCAATAGATGACGTCATCGGGGGAGGTCAGCTGGCGGCCGGGAAAGCCGTAGTGATTCATCCAGCGGAACGGCTGCAGCACGCCCTTGGACGGGCCGGTGGTGCCGGACGTATAGACGATGTTGGCGAGGTCGAACGGGCCGCGGGGCACGTTCGGCACCGGCGCGCCGCTGTCGGCAAGCTCCGCGAAGGCGGCGATGTCGAGACCCTTGAACGCCGTGCCGAAGGCAAGCCCGGCGTCGTCGTGGTCGCCGGGCTGCGGCGTATGCACGATCAGCCGCCGCAGCGGCACGTCGCCGACGATTTCGCCCAGCACCGCCGCGAATGACGGGTCGGTGATGAGGGCGAAGGGCTCGGTGTCCCTGAGCTGATAGGACAGCAGCGGGCCGGTGAAGTTGAAATTGATCGGGGCGAAGATTCCGCCGGCGCGCCAGATCGCAAACATGGCGAGCGCGCTGAGCAGCGAGTTCCGCGTCAGCACGCTCACCGCAGCCCCTTCGGTGATGCCCTTCGCCGCGAGGCCGGCGGCGATCCGGTCGGTTCGCCGCTTGAACTCGGCGAAGGTCAGCTGGACCGCATCCTCGCCGTAGTGGATGAACACCTTGTCGGGCGTGATGCGGGCGCTGTGATCGAGCCGGTCGAGCACGCTATCGCCCTCGGCCACCATGTTCGCGAAAGTTTGTTCAGGCGTCATCGCGCTTGCTCCCGATCAGTTTCGCTTCATTGTCGGATCGAGCGCCGCCCGCAGCGATTCGCCGAGCGTGTTGAAGGCCAGCGCGGTGAGAAGGATCGCCAGTCCCGGCGGGTACATCTGCTCGGGCGCGATCTCCATGTTCTGGTAGGCGCGCGCCAGCATCGCTCCCCAGCTCGCATTCGGCGGCTGGATGCCGAGGCCGAGGAAACTGAGGCTGGCCTCCGCCAGCAGCGCGCCGGCCAGCAGCAGCGTGACCTGCACGATGACCGGCTGGATCGTGTTCGGCAGGATGTGCCGCCACAGGATACGGCCGGTCGAGGCGCCGAAGCAGCGGGCGCTGTCGACATAGAGTTCGTGGCGCACCACCAGCGTTCGCGCCCGGACCAGCCGCGCCAGCTGCGGCGCGAACACGATGCCGACCGAGATCATGCCGTTGGTCAGCCCGATGCCGAGCGCGCCGGTGACGGCGATGGCGAGAACGATGGCGGGAAACGACAGCAGGCTGTCGATGAACCGGCTGATGATCTCGTCGAACCAGCCGCCGAGATAGCCGGCCAACAGCCCGACCGGAACGCCAAGCAGAATGGCGACCGCGACGGCGAGAAAGCTCGCATACAGCGACGCCATGCCGCCGTAGATCAGCCGGCTCAGGGTGTCGCGGCCGAGATCGTCGGCGCCGAGCCAGTGCTCGGCCGACATCGGCGCCATCATCGCGTTGAAGTCCTGCGTGGTCGGCGAATGCGGCGCCACCCAGGGCGCCAGCGTCGAGATCACGATCAGCGCGACCAGGAAGCTCAGGCTCAGGGCGCCGCGCAGGTCGCGTTGATACCAGCGCACGAAGCCGCCGAGCCGGCTCGGACGTCGATCGGAGATCATGGCGACGTCGACCATCTCAGGCGATCCTCGGGTCGAGGACGTTGTAGAGAATATCGGTCACCAGATTGAGCGCGACCACGACCAGAACCATCGCGAACACCACGCCCTGCACGACGGGAAAGTCGCGGTGGATCGCGGCGTTGACGATCAGGCTGCCCATGCCGGGAATGGCGAACACGGCTTCGACCACCACGGTGGCGGCAAGCAGCCGGTTGAACAACAGGCTGATCACGGTCAGCAGATTGACGCTGACATTCTTCAAGCCATGCCGCCACAGGATCGAGGCGGGCGTGAGCCCCTTGGCGTGCAGCGTGCGGACCTGCTGCGACGACAGCACTTCCACCAGCGACGATCGCAGCTGGCGGGCGACTTCGGCGACGCCGCCGGCCGCGAGCGCGGCGGCCGGCAGGATCGCGTGGCTGAGCGCGCCGCGGACGCTGTCGCCGAGCGGCACGGCCCCGGTGGCCGGCAGCCAGTTGAGGTCGAGCGCGAAAAACGCCACCAGCAGCATGCCGAGCCAGAAATTCGGCACGGCGACCCCCAGCGACGCGACGGTCATGACCAGGCCGTCGAGCCACGAGCCCTGGCGGCTGGCGGCGGCGACGCCCAGCGGAATGCCGATGGTCAGCGCCATCGCCATCGCCAGCACCACGATCAGCAGGGTGTGCGGGAAGCAGCGCGCGATCGACGTGAGCACGGCCTCGCTCGACACCAGCGAATGCGACAGATCGCCATGCAGGGCCTTCCAGAGCCATGCTCCGTATTGAACGAGGAAAGGCCGGTCGAGGCCGTAGAGGTGGCGAATTTCGGCGATGCGGGCGTCCGACGCATTGTCGCCGGCGAGCGTCACCGCGACGTCGCCGGGTACCAGCTTGAGCAGGGCGAACACGATGAATGTGGCGAGCACGATCACCGGCACCGCCTGGAGCAGGCGGCGGATGATGACGTTTCGTTTGGTCGAGAGGAACATCGTGCTGTGTGCTCGAACGGCTGCGAGAACCGCGTCGCTGTTGCGACGCGGCGTGGTCTTTATCCGAGGGACATGTGCTCGAATTTCGGTTTGCCGAGCAGGTCGGCCTTGTAGCCCCTGGCGGTCTGGGTCAGCGCGTCCAGTTCGTACTGGAAGGCGATCGGCGCCGAGAGCGCGTTTTCCATCACGAAGCGCTGGATCTTGGCGAACACCGCGGCGCGCTCGGTCAGGTCCTCGCTCTCGCGGCTCTGCTGGATCAGCTTCGACAGCTCCGGGTCGGCCTCGCGGCCGGCATTGTAGTAGGCGCCCTTATCGAAGCCCAGCGCGTAGGTCATGCTCGGATCGGGGCGTCCGGTCCATGCCGACAGCAGAACGTCGAACTTCTTTTCGGTGGCGAAGAACTGGGCGCTGATTTCGGGGATGGTGCCGCGGGTGAATTTGAGGCGGATCCCGGCTTGCCCGAGCTGGGCCTGCAGCACCTCGCTGCGCTGAACCGAATCCTGGTCGTTGTAGCTGCCGACGGTCAGCTCGACGCCGTCCTTGAAGCCGGCCTCGGCGAGCATGGCGCGGGCCCTGGCCGGATCGTGCGGATAGAGGGTCGCGACCGACTTGTCATAGGCCCAGTGCGAACTCGGCAAGGTCATGGTCGCGGCTTCGCCCAGCCCACCCATCGTCGCCTTCACGAAGGCGTCGCGGTCCAGCGCGAAATTGATCGCCTGCCGGATCTTGACGTTGTCGAGCGGGGCCCGGGCATAGTTGAAGTACAGCTGAACGCAGTACAGCGTCGGCGCCGCGACCGTCTGCAGCTGCTTGGAGCGATCGATGATCGGCTTCAGGCGCGCGGGCAGCGAATACGCCATTTCCTTCTCGCCCGCGATCACCGAGCGAAGCGCGGTCGCCGCCTCCGGAATGATGGCGAATTCGATGCCGTCAAGGTACGGCCGTCCGGGCCGCCAGTAGTTCTCGTTCCGCGTCACCACCACGCTCTCGTTGTCGGCCCAGCTGCCAAACTTCCACGGACCGGCCCCGACCGGTTTGCGGTTGCTGTCATCGCCGAGCGCCTTGAGATTGGCCGGCGACGCCATCATGCCGGCGCGATCGGACAGGATCGCCGGCAGCGCGGTGTCGGCATTCTTGAGCCGCAGCGTCACCTGAAGCGGCCCGGTGACGTCCACCGATGCGATGCTGGTGAGGTCGGCCTTGATGTTGGAGCGCGGATCGTGCCGGTTGCGTTCCAGATTGAACTTGACCGCCTCGGCGTCGAAGTCGGTGCCGTCGTGGAATTTGACGCCCTTCTCGAGGTCCAGCACCATGGTCTTCGGATCGGGATAGGACCACTTCGCGAGCCCGGGTTTCGGCTTCAGCGTTTGGTAGTCCCATTCGACCAGCGTGTCGTACATGGTCCACAGGATGCTGTGATCGGCGCCCGAGCCGCCGGTCGCGGGATCAAGCGACGACGGGTTGGCCGGGGCGGCGACCTTGAGAATGCCGCCTTTCCTCGCCGCGTCCTGCGCGCGCGCCGGCAGCGTCGTGATGCCGGCGAACGCTGCGCCGCCGGCCAGCGCAAAACCGGACAGCGCAAGGATGTCGCGCCGGCTCAGCGCGCCGATGGTCCCTCTGGAATGCGTCCCGTTGGTCTCTGTCATGCTGTCCTCCCTGGTGTCGCGTTGATTTGCTGGCTCGCGTCGCGGCGCGGCGGCCCGTCGGGCCCGGAAAAATGACAAGCCACCCAGTGCGCCGGCTTGAGTTCACGCCAGGCGGGAATCTCCGCCGCGCAGCGCGGCTGCGCCACCGGGCAACGCGTGCGGAATCGGCACCCCGACGGCGGCGTCACCGGGCTCGGGATCTCGCCTTCGAGGATGATCCTGCGGTTGGTTCTCATGGCCTGCGGCAGCGGGACCGGTTCGGCGGACAACAGCGCCTGGGTGTAGGGATGCAGCGGCCGCAACACGACGTCTTCCGCGGGCCCGAGTTCCATCAGCTTGCCGAGATAGGTCACGGCGATGCGGTCGGAGATATGCGAGACAACCGAAATGTCGTGGGTGATGAAGACGTAAGTGAGCTTGAACTCGCGCTGCAGGTCGGCGAACAGGTTGAGGATGTCGCCGCGGATCGAGACGTCGAGTGCCGCCACGACTTCATCGCACACGATCACGCGCGGCCGCAGCATCAGGACGCGGGCGATATTGACGCGCTGCTTCTGCCCGCCCGACAGCTGGTGGGGATAGCGGCTTGCGAATTCCCGCGGCAGCCCGACACGCGACAGCATGGCGAGCCCGTCGTCGCGGCGGGACCGGTCGCTGCCTTGCTTGGTGATCTCGGCCGGTTCGATCACGCTGTCCAGGATCGTCATGCGCGGGTTGAGCGCGGCGTTCGGGTCCTGGAACACGATCTGATAGCCGCGACGATGGGTGCGAAGCCGGGCTCCCCTCAGCGTGGCCGGATCGAGGCCGTCGTGAAGGATGTGGCCTTCGGTCGGCGCGATCAGCGAGACCAGGGCGCGCCCCAGCGTGGTCTTGCCGGAGCCGGACTCGCCGATGATGCCGAGTGTTTCGCCGGCATGGACGTCGAAATCCACGCCATCGACGGCCTTGACGGTGTCGCTGCCATCCCGGGTCGGAAACAGGATACGCAGATTCCGCACGGCCATGATCGGGCCTTGCAGGCCGTCGCGCCCATCGGCTGTTAGCGCGGTCTGCGACGGGGTCGCCATCAATTCACGGCTCCCGGCAGCGACAATTCGGGAGCCCTGCAGCAGCGCGCGCGATGCGCGGGGGCAAGCTCGCGCATCGATTGCCGGGCCTCGCATCCGTCGGCGGCATGGCTGCAACGCGGCCGGAAGCGGCACCCCGCCGGCATGGCATGCAGGGAAGGCACGCGGCCGGGGAT
>JBKQQE010000066.1:0-3958 GCA_052326245.1 Xanthobacteraceae bacterium
CAGGAACTTTGCGCGAAGTCTGTGGCGCCGGTACGACGCCTTTATGAAACTGCCATGGCCTTCCGGCTTGAAAATTCGATTCAAGACATCCGCCTAGATCGCAGCGCGCATTGCCGAAATGCGAGCGCCCAGCGATAATTTCGGCGCTACCGGCCGGGAGACTGCCATGAACGAGGTGAGGCACCGCACGATCGAGACCAACGGGATTCGCATGCATTTGGCGGAGCAGGGCGAAGGTCCGCTGGTGGTGCTGTGTCACGGCTTTCCGGAATCCTGGTATTCCTGGCGCCATCAGCTCCATGCCTTGGCCGAAGCAGGTTTCAAGGCGGTCGCCCCGGACATGCGCGGCTATGGCCACACCGATGCCCCTGCGGAGATCGAAAAATACACGTTGCTGCATTTGGTCGGCGACATGGTCGGCTTGCTGGATGCGTTGGGCGAAAAAACCGCGGTGATCGCCGGTCACGATTGGGGCGCGCCGGTCGCCTGGCACGCCGCGCTCCTTCGCCCCGACCGCTTTCGCGGCGTCATCGGACTGAGCGTGCCGTTCCTGCCGCGAGGGTCAAACCGGCCAACAACCATGATGCCGCAGGGCGACGACGCGGTCTTCTATCAGCTCTATTTCCAGGAGCCCGGTGTGGCCGAGGCGGAGCTTGAACGCGATCCGCACTTGACCATTCGCGCCATGCTCTACGGGGCCTCTGGCGAAGCGTCGCGCCCACGCGCACCGGGCGAATCCGTCGGCATGGTGCCGCGCAAGGGTGGATTCCTCAGGGGCATGACCAGCCCGCCGCCGCTGCCGTCCTGGCTGTCGGACGAGGACGCGAAGTATTACGCCGAGGAGTTCAAGCGCACCGGCTTTCGCGGCGGCTTGAACTGGTACCGGACTATCGATCGCAACTGGGAGCTGCTGGCGCCCTTCGCAGGGCTGAAGGTGACGGTGCCCGCGCTCTACGTCGCCGGCGACCGCGACCTCGTTGTCGCTTTCCGCGCCGTCGACCAGCTCCTCCCCAGTCTCTCCAAATTTGTGCCCGAACTGCGCGGCACGATCATGTTGCCCGGCTGCGGTCACTGGACCCAGCAGGAGCGCGCGGGCGAGGTCAACGCCGCGATGATCGAGTTTCTCCGCGGCCTGCCCTGAGACGGCCTGTCGCGGAGCCGGGCGGCTGAAATCACAAAAATTCCTTGTTTCCGGCGCGCCCGCGTCTCAAACGTGCGTTTGAATTTCACTCGTTCGTTTGAAATGCACGGTGAGAGTTGCCATGTTGGCGTTCCAGGAGTTGAAGCGGCCGGTGGGCGACCACACCCTAGTGCGGCCGCTCTGCCCGAACTGCGGACGGTCGATGCACCTCACGCGCACGACGCCGCGAACCGGCGGGCTTCCCGATCTGCGGACCTTCAGCTGCGGGGAATGCGGCGTTTGGTCGACTGAAGCCGCCCCCGAGCGGGTCGATCGCAGCGCCGCCTGAACGGTCGCGGCGGAACACTGAATGCGGCGGTGGACTATGACATCGCCGGCCTGAGCCCCAAGCGCGCATTTCGTCCCCCGGGCGCGCTTGGGGTTCTTTCCCTAAATGGTGAGCCGGCTGGGACTCGAACCCAGGACCCCGTGATTAAAAGTCACGTGCTCTACCGACTGAGCTACCGGCTCGTGCGCGCACTGCATACTGAAAAGCGCCTGCCGTGACCAGCCTCATGCGGGCCTCGGCGCGGCGCACCTCGGGCGGCATTCATCCGGCGCCGAGCGCGACGGCCACATTATAGGTGATCAGCGAGGCGAGGTAGGCGAGCGCCAGCATGTAGCCGAAGGTGACCGCCATCCAGCGCCAGCTGCCGGTTTCGCGCCGGATCACCGCCAGCGTCGAAGCGCATTGCGGCGCGAAAATGTACCAGACCAGGACGGACAGCGCGGTCGCCAATGGCCATTGATGCGCCAGCGCTTGGCCGATCTGCGCCGCGGCTTCTTTGCCGCCTTCGACGGCATAGACCGTGCCGAGCGCCGCCACCGCCACCTCGCGCGCCGCCATGCCCGGGATCAGAGCGACGTTAATCTGCCAGTTGAAGCCGAGCGGCGCCAAGACCGGTTCAAGCGCATGGCCGATGGCGGCGGCCAGGCTGTAATCGATCGCCGGCCCGCTGGCGCCCGCCGGCGGCCGCGGAAACGAGGCGAGAAACCAGATCAACACCATCATCGAGAAAATCGTGGTGCCGGCGCGCTGCAGGAACATCTTGGCGCGCATCGCCAGACCGATGGCGACGCTGCGTACCCGCGGCAGTTTGTAGTCCGGCAATTCAAGCATGAACGGCGGCGTCGGGTTGTCGCGCCAGAAGAAATATTTGGCGAGAAACGACACGCCGAGCGCGCTGGCGATGCCGGCGCCATACAGCCCGAACATCACCAGCCCCTGCAGGTTGGCCAAGCCCCACACCTGCTTGGCCGGAATGAACGCGGAAATGATCAGCGTGTAGACCGGAATGCGCGCCGAACAGGTCATCAGCGGCGCTACCAGGATGGTGGTCAGCCGGTCGCGCGGATTGTCGATCACCCGCGTCGCCATGATGCCGGGAATGGCGCAGGCAAAGCTCGACAATAGCGGAATAAAGGCGCGGCCGTGCAGGCCCGCGCCGCCCATGATGCGGTCCATCAGGAATGCCGCGCGCGCCATGTAGCCGAGGTCTTCCAAGAGCAGGATGAACAGGAACAGGATCAGGATCTGCGGCAGGAAGACGATGACGCTGCCGACGCCCGAGATGACGCCGTCCTGCAGGAAGCTCTGCAGCAGGCCCTCGGGCAGCCAGTCGTGCACCAGCGCGCCGAGTGCTGCGAAGCCGGCCGATATCAGCTCCATCAGCGGCTGCGCCCAAGTGAAGACCGCCTGGAACATCACGAACAGCAGGCCCAACAGGATGTCGAGACCGAACACCGGGTGCAGCAGCACGGCATCGAGCCGCGTGGTCAGCGTGTCCGGCCTTGCCGGCATGCGGACGGCGACTTTGATGACGCGGTCGGCCTCGCGCTGGGCGGCGCGCAGTTCGCCGATGGTCGGCGCCCGCCAACCGGTTTCGTTGGTCGCCTTCAGGTCGTCCGCGGCCAATGCGTCAAGGCGGAGCAGCAATTCATCGATGCCGCCGCGGCGCACGGCGGCCGCGGTGATGATCGGCACGCCGAGCTCGGCCGACATGCGCTCGAGATCGATGTCGACGCCGCGCCGGCTGGCGATATCGATCATGTTGAGCACGAGCAGCAGCGGCCGCCCGACGCGTTTGAGCTCGATCACCAGACGCAAGGCCAAGCGGAGATTGGTGGCGTCGGCGACACAGAGCAGCAAGTCCGGCGGCGTCTCGGTGGCGAAACGTCCGAGCACGACGTCGCGCGTCACTTCTTCGTCGGGGCTGCGCGCGCGCAGCGAATAGGTGCCCGGCAGATCGACCAGGCTGACGCTTCGTCCGGACGGGGTGCGCAGCACGCCGGTTTTGCGCTCGACGGTCACGCCCGGATAATTCGCGACTTTCTGCCGGCTGCCCGTCAGCGCATTGAACAGCGCGGTCTTGCCGCTGTTCGGCGTTCCAATCAGAGCGAAGCGCCGCGTGCCGGCGTGGACCGCCACATTCATTGAAAAATCCGATCAGACCACGAGGATGGCCATCGCCTCGCGCCGGCGAATGGCGACGGTGGCATCGTTGACGCGCACGGCGATGGGATCGCGGCTGACAGCCCCCTCGTGCAGGATTTCGATGGTCGCCCCCTCGATGAATCCAAGCTCGATCAAGCGCCGCTCAAGTTCATCCTGCGGCAGGTCGGATGCGCCATCGCCCACCACGATTGCCTCGATCCGGCCGCGGAAGCCGCGCCGGGCGCGCCCGAGAGGCGAACGCGCCGGTGGTGTCGTTATCTGACCGTCGGTGGCCATGACTCATCTTTCGCGCATGAATGCAACTTGTCTGTGCGGCAAGCGAA
>JBKQQE010000067.1:0-2788 GCA_052326245.1 Xanthobacteraceae bacterium
TCGACCGACGATAGCGTCGACATCATCAAGCGCTACGAGGATAAGATCACCGGCTGGATCAGCGAGCCGGATGCCAGTTATGCCGACGCGCTGGCGAAGGGATTCCGCCGCGCCAGCGGCGAGGTGCTGTGCTGGATCGCTGCCGGAGACCTCTATCTCGCCGGTGCCTTCGACGCCGCGGATAGGTTTCTGACGGGCGACGCCGACCTCATCTTCGGGGACGACTTCTATATCGACGAAGACAACCGCGTGATATCCTTCAGCCGAGGCTGGGTGCCGGACCTGCGGACCGCGACGCTCTACGGCGGTTGGACGCCGCTGCAGGATGCCTGCTTCTGGCGCCGCGGGCTGTACGAGGCGGTCGGTGGCATCGATCCGACGCTGCGGTATGCGGCCGACTATGATCTGTTTCTTCGCATGTCGCTCGCGGGTCGCGCCCGCT
Source organism: Xanthobacteraceae bacterium (assembly GCA_052326245.1). Classification (GTDB taxonomy): domain Bacteria; phylum Pseudomonadota; class Alphaproteobacteria; order Rhizobiales; family Xanthobacteraceae; genus Bradyrhizobium_A. Next base: position 443 of record JBKQQE010000067.1, read on the forward strand.
ACGTTCCGTACACATTCAGCGCGTTCCGTCGCCATCACGGGCAGAAATCTGTCTCGGGCTCGGCGGCTTACGATCAGGAACGATGGAAGGTTCGATCGCGGGCGCTTGGGACAATCGGATCCTGGTCCTCGCGATCAGCCTTGGTGCGTGGCGCAGCCCGGGTGGCAATGAGTTTTCGCGCGCGCCTAGGCCCATTAATTTGGCGTCGGCCCGATCTCGCGGGTCGGCTGGTCACCGAGCTTGCAGGGGCTGACTATTGGCGTAGCCGCCCGCATGTGGGGGGCTCATCTTCTTGATTCTAGATTTGGCAAAACGCTGGATCGGGGTGGTCGTCGATTGGCGGCGCATAGTCGGACTACGCTATCTACCACGCTATTTCACCGACTGGCTGGCGTTCCGAGGGCTGGCCGGTAGCTGGCCCGTGCGCGTCGCCGATAGCTATCCCTGCCTCGCTGACCGGTTACCGACGACGCCCTTCGATCCGCACTATTTTTATCAGGGCAACTGGCTGGCGCGCCGGCTCGCGGAGGCCAAACCCTCGCGGCACGTCGATGTTGGCTCGAGCGTGCTGACCGTGGGCGTGCTGTCGGCACATGTACCGACGCTGTTCGTTGACTACCGGCCGCTGGAGGTTCGTCAGAGCGGCCTGCAATGCATCGCCGGCGACATTACGCGGCTGCCGTTCGCAGATCGCTCGATATCGAGCGTCTCCTGCCTCCACGTTATCGAACATATTGGCCTTGGCCGGTATGGAGACTCGCTCGACGCCGAAGGCGCGCGTCGGGCTGCGGAGGAGTTACAGCGCGTCGTCGGGGAGGGCGGGCGTCTCTATCTGTCGACGCCTATCGGTCGCGAAAGGGTCTGCTTCAACGCTCATCGGGTATTCGCGCCAGCCACGATCCTGGCGCTGTTTTCACAGCTCGAACTGGCTCATTTTTCGTTCGTGTCGGACGACGGCGCTCTTCACCAGGATACATCGTGGTCGCAAGTGCCACCGCTCGACTATGGTTGTGGCTTTTTCGAATTTCGAAAAGCGCAATGACATTTGCGTTTCGCCAGCTGTTGACGAGGCTGAAAATCACGGAAGGGCGTATCTAGATGGCGCTTATGTCATCACATCTTGCAAGTCCCACCGACGGCCTTTCGCTGACATCAATCCAGAGCCTGCGAGGGTTGGCCGCGTTCATGGTCGTGGTGCATCACGCGCTGGGGGCGGCAGGTCAGAGATTTGTGGTCCCCGACGCGATCTCGGCCCACCTCTTCTATCTGGGAGATCTCGGAGCATCTGGCGTCGACATATTCTTTGTAATCAGCGGCTTTATCATGGTCTACTCCAATCGGAGCAAGTTTGGCGACGGCGCCGCAAGCGTCGATTTTCTGGCGCGACGAATCATCCGGATCGTGCCGCTGTACTGGATCTTCACCCTGGTGATGCTTAGCATCCTGATCTTCGTTCCCGCCATGGCGTCGACCCTCAGGTTCGGTTTGAGGCACGCCATCGAATCGTTTCTGTTCATTCCGACCATCAACTCGAACGGCGAGTACGTGCCCGTTCTGAACGTTGGCTGGACGTTGACCTATGAAATGTATTTCTACGTCATCTTCGCAGTCTTGCTGCCGACGTCGCTTCGCCTGTCCCTGGTGGTGACGAGCGTGTTGTTTGTTACGAGCGCGGCGCTTGGTTGTCTTTACCAGCCGACGGGACCGATCCCATCCATGCTCACCAACCAGATTCTCATCGAATTCGTCATCGGCGAGTGCATTGGCGTCGCCTTCATCCATGGCTGGCTTCCGGGTCGTCGCGCCGCCCTGGGTCTGTTGGCGCTGGTCGTCGCCTTCTATGTGCTCCATTTCTTCGTCGGCCCGGTGGCGCAGCAGCGGTTGTTCTTCCGCGGACTGCCGGCGGGTTGTCTGGTGCTGTCGGTATTGTGTCTTGAACGTGCGGGAGTCCAGGTGTTTCCGGTCTGGACGCGCGCCATCGGGGACAGTTCCTATTCGCTGTACCTGATCCACACGCTGCTGATCGCGGCGATCTACAAGGTCTACGCGATGCTGAATCTGGGCGATGTCGTCTCCGTCGACGTGCTGATCCTGGTCGCCATCATTGCCGCCGTCGTCGCCGCGCAGCTTGTGTTTGCACTGCTCGAGCGTCCGATCACATCCGGTCTGGTCAATCTCTGGCGCCGGCTGCCCCCGCGTGAAGCGGTAGAGCCGGCGACCTAGTTGTTTTGCCAGATGCAAGGCTATGGCGGCTGTCGCCGGAAATCGTTGTGTTCGAATGAAAATCCGTTGGACCAGAACGGCGCGTCGTCAATCTGAATCCCGGCGGAGGATCAAGTCGTGATC
>JBKQQE010000068.1:0-11693 GCA_052326245.1 Xanthobacteraceae bacterium
GCCTACGCCCCGCCGCCGCCACCACCACCGGACCCTGCCGCCAGCGCGGTTGGCGGCGCCATTGTGGGCGGGCTGCTGGGAGGCCTGCTCACAGGCCGGCCGGGCGGCGTGATCGCCGGTGCGACCGCCGGCGGAGTGACCGGAGCGATCGTCGGCGCTCAGGCTGCGTCGCGGCCCGGTTATTATGTGGCGCAGGGCAACTGCTACTACCGCTACCCCTCGGGCCAATACGTTCCCGCCGACCCGCGGGCTTGCTATTGAACCGTTCGCGCGCCGCTTTTTAAGCTGCTAAATGTGCTCCGCAACGATCGCGCCCGGCCGCGCATCCAGCCGCGGAACGATATCGACGGACCAGAGGTCGCGATTGTCCACATCCTTCAGGGTCACCGTCATGACTCCGGAGCGTCCGTCGATATCGACGCGGCCAAAGAACTGCAGCCCGAAGCAGGGCGCGAGATTTTCACCCTGTTGCGGACTGCAGCCTTTTTGAAACATCGCCGCGGGACCGAACGTGTTGTCCAGTTGCCCGGACCCCCAGGTCCCCGCATGCAGCGGGCCGGACACGAATTCCCAGAACGGCTCGAATTCCTGAAATACGGCCCGGTTCGGATCATAGTAATGGGCCGCCGTGTAATGCATGTCGGCGGTCAGCCATACCGTATTTCTCACGCCGGCGCGTTTCATGAACGACAGCAGATCGGCAATTTCATGCTCGCGCCGTTCCGGCGGCCCGTCGCCCAGCGCGATGGCGTCTTCGCTGATCAGGCCGATCGGCACAAGCACCAGTGGTGATCGACATTCCCGCAGCCGCTATCGAAACGGGCGCCCGTTCAGCCGACGGGACACAATTGCGGCCAGGATCCACGCAGATCGCCAACGACTATCGGACTGAGGGGCTACCGCCTACAAGCCTGCTTCTTCATGGACCTGAATGCCATCGACAAGGCACGCTCGAAGGTCAGCAACGATCGCGCGCAGTGAAGTGGCGCAATGCCGCGCCGTCGTATCTGCTCCGAGCGACCATGGCGAACCTCGTGTCGGCCTTGCCTAGACAGCTTGCGACGTCTATCCAGCGGTAGCGAAGAGTTCCTGCCTTGAGGAGGAGTGGTCTTCGAGTCGATTGTCGGAACGAATTAAGTCTTTCAGAATAAGCGAGCCCATCTTTCACTCCATGTCGAAGATCGTAGAACGCACCTTGGATTTCCTCGAACTCTTCGCTGAGGAGAGGCGCCCGCTTTCGCTGTCTGAAATCTCCCGTTTTTTAAAGATACCTGCTTCTAGCTGTCATGATGTGCTGCAGGCTCTTCAGGACCGTGGCTACATTTACGAGCTTGCTCCACGCGCCGGCTACTATCCGACCCGTCGCCTGTTCGATCTCGCCAAAACCATCATCGATCACGACCCTGTTACTTTGCGCGCGGATATCGTGCTGCGCGTCATGCGAGATAGTCTCGACGAGTCGGTATTGCTCGCCAAGGTGAGCGGCCTTCAGGCCACCTATCTGCTGACGTTCGAGCCCTCACATCCGCTCAGGTTTCTCGCGAAGGTCGGCGATCAGGTCAGAAGTCTCCACGCCACGTCCGGCGGAAAAGCGATCCTGTCCGGCCTTTCAGGCCGAAAATTCGACGAACAACTCAAAAGCCTGAAGCTCGAAGCACTGACAAAAAAGACGATTACGTCCAAGATCAAGCTACGCAAGGAAATAGACGTCGGCCGCGCGCGAGGATGGTTTCTCAACTGCGAGGAAAGTCTTGAAGGAGTGATCACTCTTTCTTCGCGTTTCGTGTGGAATGGATCGACCTATATCGTAACCATCGCGGGCCCCAGCGCTCGCATCGGACCTCGCCTTGACTGGATGGCTGGGCTGCTGATGGATTCTTGCAGGAAGCTGGAAATGTGACTGAACGTCGGCTAGCCAAGGTTGCACCGCGTTCGCGCGCCGGCGAGGCACTACCTATCCCCAATCTCACAAGGCATCGGGATCAAGCTCCGCTCGCTGCGAAAGTCTCCTTTCTCATCAACGAACAATTCACTCGTCGTTTTCGACATTTTGTGGAGCATTGCTCTCGTCTATCGAGCCCAAGATTTCAACGGTATGTTCTCCGAGGTTTGGTGCGAGCCGGCGAATGGATGCGGGCGTGCCACTGAACCGCACCGGAAATTTCGCAATCCTGACTTTGCCCTCGGTGGGATGATCCACGTCCTCGAGAAAGCCGACAGCCTTCAGATGCGCATCGTCGATTAGCTCTTCGAGCGCATTGACCGGACAAGCAGGGATGTCGACGCCGTGCAGAATATCAAGCCATTCACTGTTGCAGCGCTCGACCAACTGCTCCGCTATGAAGCGGCCGACGTCTTCCGCATGACGGGTCCGGCTTTCTTGCGAACTAAACCGCGTATCGGCGTCCAGAATGTCGGGGCGACCGACGATCTGTGTGAAGGCGCGCCAGTGCCTGTCCGTGTACACGACGATGGACAGATAGCCGTCCCTTGTCGCGTAGGGGCCGCGGGCGCGCGACAGCAGTCGCCGATAGCCCATTTCCCCAATCTCGGGCACGAACGCTGCGCCACCCATGTGATCGGCGAGCACGAATTGCGCCATCGTCTCGAACATCGGAACTTCGATTTCCTGCCCCTCTCCGGTCATGGCTCGATGGAACAAGGCACTCGTGATGGCGTTGGCGACATAAAGCCCGACAACGCGGTCACAAATATTGATCGGCGCGTAGCGGGGCGTGCCGTCGACGGCGCCAAACAGGCCCGCGATGCCGGATGCAGCCTGCATCAGATCGTCGTAGACCGCCTTACCGGAATTTGGACCGCCCGATCCATACCCGACCGCCGCGCAGTAGATGATCCGATCGTTGGCCGCACGGACACCGTCATAGTCAAGGCCGAGGCGAGCCAGCCCCTGAGGTCGCACGTTTGAAACAAGCACGTCGGCCCGTTGCGCGAGAGCGAGCGCTGCGGCCTTACCTCGCGCGGATTTGAGGTCAAGCACGATGCTGCGCTTGTTCCGATTGGCATTGAGGAACAATGGACCCATTCCGGCATGCCGCCATGGGCCGATCCAACGTATGGAGTCCCCGGCCTGCGCCTCGACCTTGACCACATCCGCGCCGAGATCGCCCAGAATCTGGGTCGCGGATGGCCCCATTACGACGGTGGTCAGATCGAGCACTCGCACGCCGCGCAACGGACCGGAGGGACAGTCCGGCGCAAGTGGCCACGTGTTCGTTCCCTGCCCCGTCATGTGATCGCGCCTCAATCTGTCAACCGGCGCCGGTCCGTTCCGGCGCAGCGAGGACCAATTCAAATTTTTTTCACTCTTGCGTTGACAGGTAAGTAGCAAAGGTTATCAATTCGCTCAAATGAAATAATATTCGCAATAGCGAAATTCAGGGCGCAAACCTGCGCCGCGGCAGGAAACATGGACCAAGTTCCCGAGCAACGGCATGGCATGACTTCATCCCCGCCAGTGCCCGAGATCCCGGAGCGCGGGCTCGAGGGGATCGAAGAAAGCACGATGCGGCGCGTGACCAATCGTCTCGTGCCCTTCCTGATGTTCTGCTACTTCGTCAACTATCTGGACCGCGTCAATGTCGGCTTCGCCGCGCTGCAGATGAACGGCGATTTGAAGCTGAACGCCGAAGCCTTCGGTTTCGGCGCGGGCCTGTTTTTTGTCGGCTATTTCCTGTTCGAGGTTCCCTCGAACCTGATGTTGTACAAATTCGGCGCCCGCCGCTGGCTCGCGCGGATCCTCTTCACGTGGGGCCTTTGCGCCACGGGAATGGCCTTCATAAAGGGAGAGCACAGCTTCTACGCCGTGCGCTTCTTGCTTGGTGTCGCGGAGGCGGGCTTCCAACCCGGAGTGTTTTTCTTCCTGACGCTGTGGTTTCCGGCAACCTATCGCGGCCGCGTGCTCGGACTGTTCTTCGCCGCGATCCCGATCAGCGGCATGATCGGCTCGCCGATCTCGGGCATGCTGCTGTCGCTGGACGGACTAGCGGGTCTCCGTGGCTGGCAATGGCTCTACCTCGTCGAGGGGATACCCGCCGTCCTGCTCGCACCGGTCGTGGCCTTCTATCTCCAGGACCGCGCATCCGGGGCCAAATGGCTCAATTCGGACCAGCGCGGATGGCTCGTCGACCGGCTTCAGCGCGAGCAGCATGTACGCGAGAGCAAACGCACATATTCGGTGCTCCAGGCGCTGACCAACCCGTGGGTCATCTTTCTGGGCGCGATCTACTTCTCCAACGTCTGTCTCAACAATGCGGTCGGCTTTTTCTTGCCACAGATCGTGAAGTCATTCGGGCTGACGAACCTGCAGACCGGGTTCGTCGCAGCCGTTCCGAGCGCGTGCGCACTGGTTTGCGTGATCTGGTGGGGCCGGCGCTCCGACAAGCGCCGGGAACGCTACGGACACGCCGCCCTTGCCACCTTCCTTGGCGGAGCGGGGTTGCTGCTGTCGGTCTCGACCGCTGAACCGGTCGCGCGGTTGGCGGCCCTTGCGCTGGCCGTCTCCGGTACGCTGTCGTTTGCGCCGGTGTTCTGGACCATCGCGCCATCCTTCCTGTCGGGCGCCGCCGCGGCCGGCGGACTGGCGGCGATCAGCGCCATGGGCATCCTCGGCGGATTTCTGACGCCCTGGTTCGTCGGCTACCTGAAGGATCTGACCGGCGGTTTCCAGTACGGCCTCGGCAGCGTTGCCGTGTTCGGTATGACCGCCGGCGTCGCGCTCTACGTTGCCGGCCGGCGCAAGGGATCCGCCATCGAGGCACCCGCTGCGGCCGATCAAGCCGCCCTGGATGGAATTGTCGAATAGCCACCCGCGACCTGCGGCAACCGCAACTCGACCACTGTAACCAATGGGAATAACCGAATGTCCAGCGATACAAGGCCGTCGTCACCCTACGTCATAAGACCTTCGGAGATGCCGTCGTACAGTCCAGCCAATCATACCGGCACCAGGAATACCCGCCTCGTGGGACCGAATGTCAACGGCTCGCAGCATCTCGAAATCGCCCTCGGTGATATCGAGCGCAACGAAGGCTCACCCGCGCACGCGCATCCCGATCTTGAGCAGGCCGCCTATATCCTGGAGGGCGAGGCCGTCGCGGAAATCGACGGCAAGGAGCATCACGTTCGCGCCGGCGACCTGCTGTTTTTCCCGGCTCGTGTGTTTCATTCCATAAAAGTGCTGAGCGAACGCGTGAAGCTCCTCGTCATCTACTCGCCTCCCTATGGCGAGGATCCGGCGAAACTGATCAAGAGCTGAGCGCCAGGACAGTTGACGGCGATTGCCACCGGAGACACCTTTAGGCCGTCGATGGCGAAGACCATGGAACACCGTGGGCAACGACACGGTGCGCCATGGCAAAGCGATAAGCCACGGCATAGACAAAGCGGGGGAAGCCGGAATGGCCTTGAGGACCTTGGCGTGGATCGTCGCGCTTGCTTGCGCGGCACTCAGTCTGGCCACCCCGACAACGGCGCAAATCGCGACGCCCGAAAAAACCGACGTCAGCATCGCGGTGGGCGGCAGGACGTTCATGATCTACCTGCCTCTCAGCGTGACCGAACGGCTCGGCTACTTCAAGGACGCCGGCCTCAACGTCGACATCCAGGAGGTTAACAGCGGCACCAAGAGCGCGCAGGCGCTGGTCGGAGGAAGCGTGGATGCCACGGCCGGCTCGTTCGATCACACCATTCAGCTGCAGGCGAAAGGCGAGACCATAACCGCAGTCGTCCTGATGGGCCGCTATCCCGGGATCGTGTTTGGCCTCGTCCCGGCTGCGGCGGCGCGATACCACGATCTGCAGGATCTCAAGGGATTGAAGATAGGCGTGACCGCGCCCGGCTCCCAGACCAGCCTCATGGCCAACTATCTGCTGGCCAAGGCGGGGCTCAAGCCCGAAGACGTGTCCTTCATCAGCGTCGGCGGGCCGGCCAGCGCGGTCGCAGCCGTCAAGCACGGCGAAATCGACGCGCTCTCCCACGCCGATCCCGCGGTCACGCAGCTCGAGCTTGCAGGCGGGCTCAAACCCCTCTTCGACACCCGTTCCAGGGCGGGAACGGAAGCCGTGTTTGGCGGCGAATATCCCTCCAGCGTGCTCTATGTCCTGCCGGGCTTCATCGCGAAATATCCCAACACGACACAGGCTCTCGTTACGGCGATCGTGCGCGGGCTGCACTGGATGGAGCGCGCCACGCCCGCGGAAATTGCCAAGCTCATGCCCGAAGAGTATTCTATGGGTGATCATGATCTCTACGTCGCCATCATCGCCAAATCGAAGGCGATGTTTTCGCCCGACGGCCGCTTCAGCCGGGCAGGAGCCGAAAACGCGCTCAAGGTCTTGTCCGCTTTCGATCCCGCCGTGGCCGGCAACAAGATAGACCTGGATGCCACCTACACGGATCGCTTTGTCGCGCAGGCAACGGCCGCGCACTGAAGGTCGCGAGAGATGCCAGCCACCTTGTTCGAGAAGATCTGGTCGTCGCATGTTGTGGCCGAACTCGGCGGCGGCGTGTCGCTGCTGGCTGTCGACCGCCACCTGCTCCACGATCTCGAGGCTGGCCCCGGCTTCACGCGCCTCGCCGCGAGTGGCCGTTCCCTCCACAACCCAGAACTGACCTTTGCAACGCCGGATCATGCGATCGCAACCGACCCCCGGCGGCATACCGACAGCAACCGCAACGGCGGTCGCCTGCTGCGAGAAATGCGACGGGGCGCTTTCGCCGCGGGCGTGAAGCTGTTCGACATGGGCACGGACGACCAGGGCATCCTGCACGTGATCGGGCCGGAACTGGGGCTTACCCTGCCCGGCATGACCATCGTCTGTCCCGACAGCCACACCTGCACCCACGGCGGCCTCGGCGCGCTGGCATTTGGAATCGGCTCGACCGAGGTCGGCCACGTGCTCGCGACCCAGACACTCCGGCAGGTCAAGCCGAAAACGATGCGCATCACCTATGTGGGCGCGGCGCCGCGTGGCGTCACCGCAAAGGACATCATCCTGGCGACCATCGGACAGATCGGAACCGCGGCTGGACGCGGCCATGCGGTCGAATATGCCGGTCCGGCCATCCGCGCCATGACGATCGATCAGCGGCTGACCATCTGTAACCTTTCGATCGAGCTCGGCTCGAAGATCGGCATGATCGCGCCGGATGAGACGACCTATCAATATCTGAGCGGGCGGCGCTACGCGCCCAAAGGCGCCCTGTTCGAGCAGGCCGTAAGGCACTGGAAGTCGCTCGCGACCGACCCCGACGCGGCATTCGCCGTCGAATACCGCGTCGACGTCGCTGCGGTTGCCCCGCAGATTACCTGGGGGACCAGCCCCCAGGACGTCATCCCGGTGACGGGACGCGTTCCTGATCCGAGCCGGGAGCCCAATCCACAGCGCCGCCAGAGCATGGAGGCAGCGCTTGGCTACATGGGACTGACCCCGGGAGATCCCATCGAAGGCACTCCCGTCGACTGGGTGTTCATCGGATCCTGCACCAACGGCCGGCTCTCCGACCTGCGCGAGGCGGCACGCTTCATGGCAGGCCGAAAGGTTGCGCCAGGAGTTCGCGCCTGGGTGGTCCCGGGCTCGGAGAGGACGCGACGGGACGCCGAGCGGGAAGGGCTGGATCAGATCTTCACCTCGGCCGGTTTCGAATGGCGTGCGCCCGGTTGCTCGATGTGCCTCGGCGCCAACGGCGACGTCATCGCGCCCGGTGAGCGCTCGGTTTCGACGACGAACCGCAATTTCGTGGGCAGGCAGGGGCCCAATGCGCGCACCCACCTCGCCAGCCCGCTGATGGCCGCGGCGGCGGCCGTCGCCGGCAGCATCGCCGACATTCGCAAGTTCGATATATAGCCATGGAAAAGTTCACCTGCGTGAGCGGAGCAGCGGCGCCCCTGCTGCGCGCCAACATCGACACCGAAGTGGTGATCCGCATCGATCGCCTGATCGGGCATCGGCGCGGCGAACTCGGACCGTTCGCTTTCGAGGCCTGGCGTTACAACGCCGACGGCAGCGAGAACCCCGACTTCGTGCTGAACCAGCCGAAATATCGCACGGCCAGAATCCTGGTCACGGGTGAGAATTTCGGCTGCGGCTCGTCGCGCGAGGCGGCGGCTTGGGCGCTGATCGAATTCGGCATTCGTTGCGTGATCGCGCCGAGCTTCGGCGACATCTTCGCGATGAATTGCTTTCAGAACGGCGCACTCTGTATTGCGCTGCCGAAAGAGACCGTCGAACAGATCGCCGCGGACCTGCAGGCCACCTCCGATCCACAGCTGAGCGTTGATCTCGAAGCCCTGACCATCACCACCCCCACTGGCGCGCGGATTGCCTTCGACGTCGATCGCGAGCAGCGGCTGGCGCTGCTCGAAGGCCTCGACGAAATCGAGAGGACGCTCAAGCTTGTCGACAAGATCGACGCGTTTCGGCGCAAGGACCGCCTTGATCGCCCCTGGATCTACCGTTCCGAGGAGACTGAACACGTGCAGCGCATACTGATCCTGGGCGGCGACGGCATCGGCCCGGAGGTCCTGGCCGAGGTGCGCCGCGTCGCCGAATGGTTCAGAGACCACCGCAACCTGCGCTTCGAGATGCGCGAGGAACTGTTCGGCCTATCGGCTTGGGAGCGGCATGGTACACTGATGCGCGACGAGACCTGGCAGGAGATTCTCGCCTCCGATGCGATCCTGTTCGGCGCCATCGGAACGCCCGACTACGACAGGATTCCCGCCGATGCTCGCAAGGTTGATCAGTTGCTGCGCATTCGCCGAGAACTCGATCTCTTCACCAATTTGCGGCCCGTGCGCATCATCGAAGCTCTGGCCGACACCTCGACACTGCGTCCCGAAGTGATTCGGGGATGCGACATGATGATCGTGCGCGAGCTGTGCGGCGGCATCTATTTCGGAACCCCCCGCGGCATCGAGCGGCTGCCCGACGGCAGCGAGCGCGCCGTCAACACCAGCGTCTATACGAGTGGTGAAATCGAGCGCATTGCCCGCGCCGCCTTCGAACTCGCCAGAGTGCGCCAAGGCCGCCTGTGCTCAGTCGACAAGGCCAATGTGCTGGTGGAAACGGGCGGTCTCTGGCGCAGGATCGTACAGGAACTGCACGATAACGAATATCCTGATATCGAGCTGAGCCACATGTATGTTGACAATTGCGCCATGCAGCTGGTGCGCAATCCGAAGCAGTTCGACGTGCTGGTCACGGAGAACCTGTTCGGCGACATCATCTCCGACTGCGCCGCGATGGTGGCGGGTTCACTCGGCATGCTGCCGTCGGCGTCGATCGGGCCGGTACGCGGCGACGGGAGGCAGCACGCGCTTTACGAGCCGATCCACGGCAGCGCGCCGGATATTGCCGGAAAGGGCATCGCCAATCCGCTGGGCGCGATCCTGAGTTTCGCCATGTGCCTGCGCTATTCGCTGAAGCAGCCGCAGGAAGCCGATCGGTTGGAGCGTGCGGTCGAACGCGCAATCGCGAAGGGAGCCCGCACCGCGGATATTTCACCCCCCGATACGCGTGCTATTTCAACGCGTGAAATGGGCGATGCGGTTCTTCTGGCGCTCGCAGCTGGTTGACTGGCTCTATAGACTAAATCAGATTCTTAGCTCGCCGTAAAAATGAGAGCTGTAACTATAGCTTCTTAACCACTGACGCTGCCGATCACAAGAGTGCAACCGCCGCATACGATTACTCCGGCCTTGTTTCAACTTCAACCAGATGCATCACGGCGTTAGCTGATATTGAAATATTCGGGCTTGTCGCTAACCCAGAATTCTCCCCACAAAACGCCGCCGCCGTCGACAATCAACGTCTCTCCGGTAACAAACTTGCCCGAGGGACCGCAGAAATATACAGCGGCATCGGCCACATCAAACGCATCGCCGAATCGCATCATGGGGTTTGAACGAGCAGACCGTTGCCGCGCCTCTTCAGAGTAGACCTTCTGACCCTCTGTATCGATGGCACCTGGAGCAATGCAGTTTGTTCGAATTTGATATGGCGCCCACTCGACCGCAACGGTCTTGGACAGCGCGATTACCCCCGCGCGCGCCGCGCACGTATGTGCGACACCCGGCATACCTCGGTCCACGACAGTAACGACGTTGACAATCGACCCGGGCCTGCCGCTGTCTCTCCATCGCCTAGCTGCAGTCTGCATCATGTACCAGGTGCCGGTCAGATTGGTTTCAATGACGGCGTTCCAGCCTTTTGCCGTGAAATCTATTGCCGGCTGGGGATATTGCCCTCCCGCGCTGTTGACCAGAACGTCGAAGCCCCCAAACTGATCAGTGATGGCCTGGAACAGGCTTTCCACCTCCTCCAGCCGGCGAATGTTGCACGTGTAACTCTCGACAGTCAGACCGGCCTCGCGCATGGGATTGGCGGTCTCCTCGAGTTTCTCGCGAACGCGACCGCAAATCGCAACCTTGGCCCCCAGCCTCCCGAACAGCCATGCGGTAGCCCTTCCGATCCCCCCTCCGCCGCCCGACACGATGACCGTCTGACCAGCAAACAAGCCCGGTCTGAACGGAATATCCCGCGTCTTCAGCTGCTCGTTTGTAAGTCCCAACTGTAGATTCACCGTCATGTGGACCTCTCTTTTTGGCTGTACCGGCGGAGTCGATCGACTGCCGTTGCGCTTTTACTTCCCTAGCCGAGCTGATCATCAGGGCTTGCGACATGCACAACGACGTCGAACCGTTGATGCTCCGACCAGCGCTTGACGCATGTCGCATGTCGTTCAGAACCCCAGCTGCCTCGCGGCCTGCGCGCGCCTGCTTCAAACTGTCTTGATACGCGAAACTCCGGGCGCTGCGAGGCGGCACCATCCGCGCCGCCCGGCGCCACCTCGCAACGGCGTATTCAGTCGCCGCCCATGTACTTCCAGCTGCCGTTCTTGACCGTGACGAGAACGCGCGCCCTGTCGTCGGTGCCATCGTGATCTGTCGGCGAATAGCTCAGAACCGCCTGCGTCACCGCCAGATTTTTGATCGCTTCGATAGCCCTCTTGAGTGCAGCGTGGAATTCCTTTGTGCCGGGCTGCGCTTCGGCGAGAGCGACGGGAATCGCCTTCGCCAGAACCAGCGAGGCGTCGTAGATATGACCCGCAAACGGAGTACGCGTGCCGGCTCCAAACTTGCTTTCGTACGCCTTGACGAAGACCGTGCCGACGTCCTTGCTCGGGTGATCGGTGGGCAACTCTTCCACGACCGTGCTCGGCCCCGTCGGCGCAATCGCGCCCTCGCCCGCCGCGCCGGCGATCCGCAGGAAGTCCTTGGTCGCCGCTCCGTGCGTGTGGTAGATCCGCCCGGGATACCTGAGATCGACCAGAGTTTTCTGTACCAATCCTGCCGCGCTGCTCGTCGCTCCAACGAGGATTGCATCCGGCTTTGCCGAAAGCAGATGCAGCGCCTGACCGGTGACGGACGTGTCGCCGCGACCGAACCGTTCCTCACCGACAATCTGGACGCCAGATTTTGCGGCGAATTTCTTCAATTCGCTGAACCAGTTGTCGCCCCAGACGTCGGAGAACCCAATAAAGCCGACCGTCTTGATGTTGTGCTTCTGCATATGCTCGAACACCGCCGACGACATCCGGCTCGTCAGCGGCGGCAGATTGAAGCTCCACGAATTCTTGTCGGACAGCACCAGCGGCGCCAGCGTCAAATG
>JBKQQE010000069.1:0-4338 GCA_052326245.1 Xanthobacteraceae bacterium
TTCAAGTGACCCATCAGCCTCTCGCGCGTGGCGGCTGGGTCGCGACGATGGAGGACATCACCGAGCGCCGGACACTCGAGGAAGAGCGCGACCGCAATTTCGCGTTCCTGCACCAGATCATCGATCACATCCCGTCGCACATCACGGTCAAGGATGCGCGCGATGGCCGCTACGTGCTGGTGAATCGGGTGGCAGAGGCCGAATTCGGTCTGCTGCGCGATCAGGTCGTGGGTAGAACGCCATTTGATCTGTTTCCAAAGGCTGCAGCCGATACAATCGCCGCGAAGGATGACAAGGCGATGGAATCCGCCGATGGTCTGTTCCTGGACGAGCACCTGTGGGAAAGCCCGGGACGGGGCCCTCACTATATCACGTCGAGGCGTATCGGAATTCGCAATCAGCTGGACGAAATCCAGTACCTGATCAACGTCGTCGACGACGTGTCGGAGCGCCGGCGCGCGCATGACAGGATCGCCCATCTTGCGCACTACGACGCGCTGACCGAGCTGCCGAACCGCACGCTGTTCCGCGAACAGATCGAACGCAAGCTCGAGAAGGCCAATCAGGGCGAGCGATTCGCGTTGCTCTATATCGATATCGACGAATTCAAGCACATCAACGACTCGCTTGGGCATCAGGTCGGCGACGAGCTGCTGAAGACCGTGGCCGCGCGCCTGAGGAGCTGCATCGGCGAGGCCGACCTGGTGGCGCGGCTCGGAGGCGACGAGTTCGCGGTGATCCAGTCCGGCGCCGGGAGCGCCAATGACGTCGCGGAATTCGTGACGCGAATTCACGCGGCGATCCGGCAACCCTATGACTGCCTCGGCCACCGGCTCTCGACCGACGCCAGCATCGGCATCGCGCTGGCGCCGCAGGACGGCACCGACCTCGATCAGCTGATCAGGAATGCGGACCTTGCGATGTACGGCGCCAAGGCCGACGGCCGCCGGATCCATCGCTTCTTCGAACCGGCGATGGCGGCCCACGCCAAGGCAAGGCTCGCCATGGAACGGGATCTGCGGCAGGCGCTCGTCGAGGGCGGCTTCGAGGTCCACTATCAGCCGGTGGTCGACCTCGCGCGCGACGAGGTGTCCGGCTGCGAGGCGCTGCTGCGCTGGCGTCATCCGCAACGCGGCATGGTGTCGCCGGCCGAATTCATCCCGGTGGCGGAAGACACTGGCCTGATCGTCGAGCTCGGCGACTGGGTCCTGAAAACCGCCTGCGCCGAGGCCGCGAACTGGCCCAATCACATTCGCCTCGCGGTCAACGTCTCGCCGGTGCAGCTGAAGTCGCAGACGCTGGTGCTGAGGATCGCCAGCGCGCTGGCGTCTTCCGGTCTGGCCGCGCACAGGCTGGAACTTGAAATCACCGAGGCGGTGCTGATCCGCGATGACGAGACCGCGCTCGCCATCCTGCATCAGCTTCGCGACATCGGCGTCCGCATCGCGCTCGACGATTTCGGCACCGGCTATTCCTCGCTGAGCTACCTGAAGCGCTTCCCGTTCGACAAGATCAAGATCGACCGCTGCTTCGTCGCCGACATCGCGGAAGTCGACGGCTCTTCCGCCATCGTCGAGGCGGTGGTGAACATCGCGGTGGCGCGCAACATGACGACCACCGCGGAAGGGGTCGAGACGCAGCAGCAGAAGCAGATCCTTCGCGCGCTCGGCTGCACCGAGATGCAGGGCTATCTGTTCAGCGCGGCGAAGCCGGCGGCGGAGGTGCGGCGCCTGCTCGGGGCGCGTGACGCGGTTGCCACGGCCTGCTGATCCACTCGACAAAGAAGCTGTCTTTGCGCGCTAGTGGTCCTCGGTCGCCGTCTTCTTCAGCGCGTACAGCGCCTCCAGCGCCTCGCGTGGCGACATCTCGTCCGGGTGCAGCGCCTGCAGCGCGTCCATCAATTTGTCCGCGGCGCTCGCCAGCCTTGATGACCAGGCGCATTGGCAGCACGAAACCGACCTGGCACGATGTCTGGGACCTGATCGCCAGCGGAGGTAAAGCGAACTCTGCGCAAACATCGTCGGACCGTCGAAAATGACCCGGAGCGGACCTCGGGCTGGAAGCTTGGTGACTCGTCCCAGCATGGTCGCTGGCGACGCCTTCTGCAGCGCAGTGCGGCTCGTTTGCCGCAACTGCGCCAGGGTTCCTGGAAGCATGAACCATCACATCCGTGATGAATTGGTGGCTCCGAGAGCCTCCGCTTGCGTGCATACTTATTGTTGCAACTCGGTCCACAATCGAAACCATGGAAGCGAAAATGCTGAACCTGACGTCGAAACTGGCGCGGCATAGTGTCGGTTACCGGGACGCCCAACTCGATGCGCCTGCGATCACAGTCGCCAAGCAGTGCGTCCTGGATTGGTTCGGCGTCACCCTTGCCGGATTGGATGAGCCAGTCGCCCGGATTTTGCGCGATGAAATCGCGGACAACTCGCGGGGTCGATCGTCGATTGTCGGATCAAATCTCAAATGCACGCCCACCGATGCGGCGCTGGTCAATGGCGCAACCTCGCATGCTCTCGACTATGACGACGTCCATCCGCTGGTCGGGCATCCAACCGCGGCCATTCTGCCGGCGGCTCTGGCCGTTGGAGAAGCGGAAGGCCGCACCGGGATGGAAGTACTTCGCGCGCTGATCGCCGGCTATGAGGCCGCGGCTTTTGTGGGATCACTGGTGATGCGCTCGCACTACGCCCGCGGCTTTCATTCGACTGCGACGCTGGGGTCATTCGGCGCCGCAGCCGCGGCGGGCCTGCTGATGAACCTCGACGAAGCGCAGATGGCGATCGCGTTTGGTCTCGCCGGGACCCAGGCGGCCGGATTGAAATCGATGTTCGGCACCATGGCGAAACCGTTCCACGCCGGCCGGGCTGCGGCGAATGGAGTTCTCGCGGCCCGGCTCGCGGCGCGCGGGTTTACCGCCAACCCGGCGGTGCTCGAAGTCGAGCAAGGTTTCATTGCTACGCAGAGCGACGGAGTCGCCACCGATCAGGCTCAGCTGCCGCGTCCCGGGGGCGTAATTACCGAAACGCTCTTCAAGTATCATGCCGCTTGCTACCTCACCCATTCCACCATTGAAGCCGTCACCGCTTTGCGCCACCAGCTCTCCCTGAGCGGGGAGGATATCGCCGCGATCGAGGTCCATGTCCCGTCCGGACATTTGTCGGTCTGCAATATTGCCGCTCCGCGGACCGGACTGGAGACCAAGTTCAGCCTGCGCCACACGGCCGCGCTCGCGGCGTGCGGTGTGGATACGGCCGCGATCCAGACATATTCGGACGAAAATGCCGTCGATCCAATGCTGGCGGCGGTCAGAGACCGCGTCACGGTCCACGGCGACCTCCCGCCTGGCCACGACGCGCGTGTCGTCATTAAGACCCGGGCCGGCAAAGCTGCCGAAATCCGGCTCGATGTGGGCATTCCCGACGCGGATCTGGACCACCAGGGTGAACGTCTCGCGTCCAAGTTTCGCAGCCTTGCCGATTGCGTTGTCGGTGCCGACCGGGCAGAGAAGCTCCAGCGCAATATCGCGACACTGGATACCCTGCAGGATATCCGTGTTTTGATGGTCTGAACCATGAAGCTCTATGTCGAAATGGAGGCAGGAGGCGATGGGCCCCACCTCCTGCTGGTTCATGGCTTCCTGTCGAGCCGTGCGCAATGGCGGCCGAATCTCGCGGCTTTGAAGCAACGGGTCCGACCGGTTATCGTCGAGCTCTGGGGGCATGGTCGTTCGCCGGTGCCAGATGATCCGGTGGCGTATCGCGTGACGACCTACATCGACGCATTCGAAGCGATTCGACGCGAGCTTGGTGTTGATCGCTGGCTGGTGTGTGGTCAATCCTTCGGGGCCGGCCTGACGATTCGGTATGCGCACAGCCATCCGGCGCATGTCCTCGGCCAGATCTTCACCAATTCAGTGTCCGCGTTGTCCGCACCGGGCGAGCGGGAAGGCGACGCCAAACGGGTGGTTCAAGCCGATGCCCTGGAGAGCGGCGGCCGCGCGGCCATAGAAGCGCTGCGCTTTCACCCCCGCTTCGCGACCCGCTTTGCGGGCGACGTGAAGCGGGAGATGCTGGAGGATGCTGCGCGGATTCAGCCGGCCGCCGTCGCCAATGCAATTCGCTATACCACCCCGCAACTCTCCGTGGTCGATTGCCTCGGAGAGCTGAAGGTTCCGAGCCTGCTGGTCAACGGGCTTTGGGAAAGACCCTTCCAGCCGCTGCGCGACCGCGCAGCAAAGCTGCTGCCGTCGCTTGAGATCGTAGATCTGGCGGGTGGGCATTCCATCAACGTCGAAGCGCCGGCGCTGTTCAACGACGCGGTGGTGCGTTTCGC